>JAVCDD010000240.1 GCA_030765125.1 Candidatus Hatepunaea meridiana | reverse complement strand
CGCCACCGTGCAAGAACGCAGCAAGCTGCGCTACTCTGGTATTATTAAGTGGACGCGCAGCAAGCTTCGCTACTCCAGTGTTATTAAGTTTATACATTGCTGAGCTAAAGGCATAACCGATTTATTTATTGTTTATTACTGATTCTGTTGAAATACTTCCCGTTTTGTCATTCCCGCGAAGGCGGGAATCCAGTTTAAAGAGCTTTAATTACTTGAAAACTCTGGATTCCCGCCTTCGCGGGAATGACAAAACGGGAAGGAGATTCTGTAATAATTGACTTTTTCAACAGAAATATTTATATTGATCACTTTCCGGGATCATTTCAATAATACTATCTGTCGCATCGATCTGAAGCCTTCGGTTTCCATCTTGATAATATATATACCCGACCTACAGTCTTCAGCATCCCAGACTACAGTATGATAACCTGTATTTACATGCTGATTTATCAAAACTCTGACTTCTCGACCTGCCAGATCGTATACATTAATCGAAATTGGTAAAGGTCTCGGTACAGCATAAGTAATTGATGTTATAGAATTAAACGGATTTGGATAGTTCTGAGAAAGCAGAAATCGAGTCGGTAATTCAGCAGACCACCCGGACACTGAATTACTCGGGATAACTATTAACCAGCGTTGGTCTGAATCAACCGCAAACCTACCATCAATAACCTCAACCCACCATATAGCCGCAATCTCATTCGTCAATCCCAGACTACTTGAGAGATCAACAACATTAATTTCCTGATCGGAATGATCAGGATTTATTTCCCATTCAAGCGTAGAGTCAAGCTCGACTGAGGAAAAATCAAGGAACAGGTTATAACGCACAAAATCATCATCATAATCAACGGGGCTTTCCCAGTCAAAAGTTACTGTTTCAAATGGCAACCTGGCACCATTTTCTGGTGAGATTAAATTGAACGAACCGGGCTCATCGTTGACTGGGATGACTCTAACACTGAAAACGACTCCGCCGGTCACTCCGTGGGGATCTCTAGCGATAGCTGTGATTTCTGTACCGCCATCAAGGTTATAATTTGCCGTCGGAGTCATTACTAACATAGATTCATCAATGCGCATATTAAGTTCTTGAGGTGCACTGATGACGGTGTAATTCAGTTCTTCACCCTCGGAATCTTCAAAAACCGTGTCCAGATCAGCAATCTGCAACCTGCCAAAATCCTCATCAACCTCGATATCCGGTATGCTGCCGATTACCTCAGGCGGGCGGTTTAACCCTATTCCAACCAAGTTGACTTCAACGGTTTCCTCATCCGGATCATTACTCTCTACAATAAAAACAGCCTGCTTGAGACCAATACTGGTCGGTGAAAACAGAATCGTCGTAATGTATTGACCATCCGGCTGAATTTCAACCTCTGCCCCGCCTCTTATAATTGAGAAATCATCACCATCCTGTTCAAGCTGCTGTTCGGAAACTTCCAGGACAGCATTTCCTATGTTACTAATAGTGAACTCGGCTTCAGCAGAATCGCTGATCATCAAATTATCGAAGACATAACCATCCGGTTCTATGTTTATGTCAGGATAGGGCTGCGGGTAATAGAGCGCTCCCATATCGGCGCGAGTTTGGTCTGGATTGGGAGCTGCTTCAGGATCGGCAGTATCAACACAGGGTGATTTGGTGTCATCATCATCCGGGTAATTTTCCCAGGTGATTTGAAAATCTCCCTCGTCTGCATCTTCAAACAGTGGATCGGCGTCAATATTGCCTTCGCCCCACGCTATATTCCCACCGTTATCTTCGATTCCTTCTTCTCCGTCTTCAATGTCGCAATAAGTGATTTCAATAGAGTTTTCACGATTTGAAAAAAATATTCCTTGTGGATAATTATTCCAGATTATACCATTGATAAAGACAGGTCGAGCGTGATCAGTACAGTAGAGACCGCCGCCATCGTTCTCTGATTCGTTTCCGCTTATTGTGACGAAATCAAACTGTGGATCCGTTCCCTCGATATAGAACCCACCACCTCTATTGCCTGCTGAATTCCTAGTGATTCGGGTATAATTGAGTATTGGACGTCCTGAATTGAAGTATAATCCTCCTCCGTCATGATCAGCCTCGTTTGCGTCAATCGCAACATACTCCAGTTCGGGACGTCCGCTACCGAAGATGCCACCGCCGTAACTTCCGGCTTCATTATCGCTGATAATAACATTCGTCAACTCAGCTCGGTCAAGGATGTACATTCCACCACCCGCTGCCCGGCTAGTGTTGTTGGTGATTGTTACATTGTCAAATGCTGGTTCTCCACGTGAATAGGATGCTATTCCCCCACCGTTGTTCTCACTGTAATTCCCTTGAACCTGTACGTTGGTAAGAATTGCATTGGAGTTCTCCGATAAGCAGATCCCGCCGCCGTGTCCAACGGCAATATTGCCTCGAACTATAACATTTCTAATTATAGGACTGGCGTTCCAGCAAAGTATACCACCTCCTCGATTGGCGATATTATCCTCAACGATCAGGTTCTCTATTATCGGTATTGTTCCGTTACAATATATACCTCCACCACCATGACCTCCAGCAGCTCCATATCGTATAGTGAAACCGGTTAGAATAGAATTGCGCATCTCATTACCGGCAAAAGTTACCACGCGCCCATTATCATTGCCGTCAATTACCGTGGAAGCAGGATCATCGGGGTTTCCGATAATACTGATAGCTTTACCATCGAAGTCAATGTTTTCAACGTATTCACCTTCATCAACAATGACCGCATCCCCATTGCGAGCAGCGTCTATTGCTTCCTGGATTGTATCAAAATCATCCGGAACGTGAAGCTCTTCCGCAAACAGGATTGAAACAGGAACTGAAATTAACAAAACTACTAATAAACATCTAGTCATTTTATTCTCCTAATAATTATTTACCGCAGAGAACACAGAGGGAACAGAGAAAACCCATTTCGGGGGTGACTTAACAAAAAAAACAAACCCGCTGTCAGGGCGCCGTCCCTGACAGCAACACTTCCGATTATGCTGTTAACCGCGGCGGGTTGACAGCGGGTTAAAGGATGACAGTAGACGCAGTTACTTCTGCGCTCCCTTAAGAAAATCAAGCACTGCAACACATAATCGATCCGCCATCTTCTGTCGGAAATCTTTGCTGCGCATCCTCTTTTCCTCTTCTCTATTGGAGAGAAAACCCATTTCAAACAAAATTGAAGGCATTGAAGCGCCGATCAACACATAAAAACCTGCCTGATCCACACCTCTGTCTCGCAATGATAAGCCCTGACATACTCTATCCTGAACAATCGCAGCCAGCCGTTCGGATTCCTTGACAAAATTTGCCTGTGCCATCGTCAGTAGTATAAAATTTTCCTCAGTAAGTTCCTGATATTGATCCTGGGTTTCTTCATACTTAATCACTGAATTTTCAAGCATTGCCACTTTCATCGCTCGATCTGTTTTAGTAGGAGCAAGGAAGTAGGTTTCGATTCCATGCGCTTTACGGTTCGGACAGGAGTTAGCATGAAGACTTATGAATACCTTGCCTCCGCATTTGTTGGCTATGCGTCCTCTCGCATTAAGAGGGATTAACTTATCATTATCCCTGGTCATCACCGTCTTGACACCTTTATCATTCAAAGCCTTTTTCAACCTTAATCCCACGTCCAGCACAATGTCTTTTTCATATATTTTAGTTTTTCCAATGGCTCCGGGATCTTTACCGCCATGACCGGGATCAATTACTACCACGTCCAGCGCCCAGGCATTCTTATCTTCTTCAAGTCTGCGCTGTGCTTTCGAATCCAATCCCCCTGCAGTCTTACTTATAAATTCAACACAATAAAGTGGTGGATCTTTGACCTGCTCAACCGAGCTGGATGAAACGCTGCCGTCCGGTGTTATGATTACTTTCGCACCAATTACTGTCTGTTCCGCCCGAAGTTTGACAATCAGTCCTGCTTTGGATTTACTCGCGAACGCTTTAATATCTATTCTACTACCGGGGAAGAAAAGCTCTATACTGCCGTCAGGCAGTGTATTAGATACATATTTCAGCGGTCTTCCCGCCGGAATAATGACACGAGTGCGACCGGGTTGCACGTCATAACGTAAACCGAACAGATCGTGTCGAGGGGGCGTAACAAGAAGTCGCGGACCGTTTGGATCGAAAAGCAATTCTCCGGGATAATACTCAATCAATAAAGAAATGAGCGGTTCAATCGCTGCAAAAAAGCGATCATCATACAACACGATCGGTAACGGCATTTGCTTCAGATCGTTACCAGCCAGAACAAATGGAGAGCCTACTGAGAATATCAGGTTTTGAACAGGCATATCCAACCGGATTCGTTGCTTGGATATATCCTGCTTCCAGCTTATATCCAGCCGTTCAGCTAAATCCTGCAGGTCAACTAATATTTGATGCCTGCCCTTAACAATCCTCACCGAAGTTTCTTTATCCGGATCGTTCATCCAGGCAATTGGCATATAGGTAGCAAAAGCGGACTGGAGGTATAGTCCTAAAATAATTATGAAGATGAGAATAGATTTATGCACGTAAATTGTTTAATTTTTGGTATTAATTTGGATATTTAATGCGATAATTAATCGAATCCGCCAGCGCAAGTATACAATCAGCATAATGCGATGAGATATTATACCGCATTATTACCTTTTTTTGTTTCTGACGATTCACATTGCCCCGCCATCCATTCGATTTTAAATAATTAGCGATGGAAGCAGCTGCATCGTCTATATTATCTAAATCCTTATTACCATCACCGTCGCCGTCTTGGGCATAAGCGCGGTAACTCGAAGGGATGAATTGCGGCAGACCGAAAGCGCCTGCCCAAGATCCATTAGTCCACAATAATCTATCGTCAGAGCCCTCTTTTATAAGATCAATCAATACAGAAAGTTCGGACCTTCCCCACCTTGCTCTTCTTAATAAACGACGTTTCTGTTCATTCCTTAACTCAGCTTCTTCAGTCAATACTTCTTTCAACACTTCCGGATGATCGGACAACGAAAGATTCCAGAAGACGTTAAAAACAGGTTCCCGACCTTTAAATCTCCCAAAATCTGATTCTATCTTCAGAATAGACACTACAATCTCCGGCGGTATCCCGTAATAATTCGAAATACCGGATATAATCACACCTTTATCCTTCCAGAATTCCATACATCTGTCTACTTCTCGCGATGCCTTTTGATGAGTATATTGCTCTTTGGTCTCTTGATGAGTAGTATTTACCTTTAGCAATGAAGGACGAAACTCAGCGCGATGATCGTTTAAGTAATGTTGCACTAAAGTAATATCATCATTATTCCAGTCGTTTAATTTAAGTGTTTCAAGTAGATAGGTTTTATATTTTCCCAAATTAGCGTTGTTTAAATCAATTTCGTCAAGGATTACCTTTTCAAGTCTTAAGTCCTCGTTTAATAAAAGTAAATCATCGGAACAATAATCATTGCTCGTAATTAATAAAACTGAAATTACAATGGTAATTATACCTGTTAGATACCATTTCTTCAAATAATTAACTCCTAAGTTACGTGTAGATGCCTATTTATCGAGCCGTGAGAATAAGGGGACAGTATACCTATTTAGCAACGGGTAGAATAGACATTCCTGTCTGTCAAGTTTAAACGAATGGTAAAAACGACAGACAAGAATGTCTATCCTACCCCTTTGAGAAGTAAAGATCAAAAAATAGGTATACTGTCCCCTTATTTTCTATTCATTAATTGATACGACAGCGTAAGGTATACCTCCATATCACCGCTTCTATCATTGTCATCTGTGCGAATCGTTCTGGCTATCTGAAAGCCTAACCAGTTTGTTCTGTCCGTCCTGTATGCAATAGTTCCAGCACATCGTATCCCGCTGCCGAGGAGTCTGATGGATGCAAATCTATCCGGCAGATCACCCTCTCCAACATAGAAAGATAAGCCTTCAGTCGCTGAGAAAAAACTGCTTGACATGCTATATCGAAGATGTTTGAGAATTCTGTTGGTTTTACGCGTATTCCCGGTGAATCTTATACCACCGGATATGCCTTGACTATCCTTTTCACTTTCGATCTGCCTGCTCGCTCCTTCAATCCAAAATCTATACCGATCAATTGGAAGATGTCTGTCTAAATTACCAAGCCAGGTCAAACGTAATCGGTTTTCATTGTAATAGGTCGGCGCTGCTTCTGCGCCCTGTCCTTCAGTTCCAAATTTACGACGATAACGAATAACCAGGTCGTTCCGTTGGCTGAGCGGACAGTCGAGTTCAATAGAACCCCGTGCGCTGGTCGAGGGAACCGGTATGGTGTAAGTACGCCACGGTCTTTGTTCTATCTCAATGTGAGTCTTAAATAATTCAATCGGTCCCAGATTGCATCGTCCACCAAACAGCATCGCTGCGCCGGTTCTATTCTTTGGTGTTTTTCCGCTTGCCGGTGATCCTGAATGCGGATTGTTATACTCAGTGGGATAGTGATATAATGCGCTGCTGAAATTCCAACGTCTTTCAGTTATTATATTGCGGGTATAAAACACTTTCCAGGCGCAATCTCCATCATAATCCGTTCCGATTTCACCACCAAGTTGATAATTCTTCCCTGAATAACTACTTCCGAAGCCATAAGCTCCATTTCTGTTCCCTGTCAACGGAAACTTATCTCGTGCGGTAACTTCCGGTGTGAGTGAAGGATTATATTGAGAAGCATATCCGGACAGGAAATATGTCCAGTTATACCCCATGCCCTTCAAGCGATATTCCATTACAACTCCGGCAGTCAACTCGGTAATGGTATTATTTTTCCGGGCTTCCCCTTCAGTTCGATGCAAACCTGCATCGGACAATCGTAATACGTTGCCTTGATCGTCTACTAATGCATCAAGAGCAGTTTGAGCGCCGAACATATTAATATTCAACCCTTTCAAATCAAAACCAACTCCAAGACCGCAAAAAGCGCTGTTCTCTTGGGTTTCAGCAGCGGGTTGAATACCGCAGGGCTTCATAATAAATGCAGCTTTTGAATCAATACTATGATAATAAGACGGACGAGTCCTCAATACTAATCCATACCCGGAGTTTACATTAAAATCACCAACGATAACATTCACTTTCTGCGATCTGTAAGCCAGATAGTATCTACTAAAATCCGCTGCATCGGGTTCATATCTATCCTTATCCAATAATAGCCCTGCTTTCCACGATCCTGATGATAAAGATAATCTTTGGGTTAGAGAGTACGGAGATCCGTTATAACGCTCTGTGTCATCATCGGTAATTGAACCGAATCTTCGGTTAGTTCGTATATGATAACGCGTAACGAATGGTTCTCTACTGAATGAAATGAAATCCTTAATAGTGGAAAGAACATCTTTATTGATTCCGATGCGTTTCATAAGATCATTACTATCATAAAATCGTCCATCCCTTTTCCTATACGATACTATACGTTTTGCTATTGCTTCATCAATTCCTGGAAGAGCCATTATATCACCTGCATCAGCTCGGTTAATATCAACCTGCCATATTTCAAATTCCCAAAGAGCTTGTTCCTGGTTTTCATATTCATCCCATTCGGTTCCAAACCAAGTGTTGACAATATCGGAAGCATCATAGTTTACCATTCCATTCGCATTCAGTGGAAGCAATATTAGACAGACAAGAATGTCTGTCATACCAAATTTTCTACCTTTCGCTTTCACACTTGCTTACTTGCTTACCTGCTTATTTCTAACCAGAAGAATCCTGTATAAGTTCTCATCTCGAATCACTTCATCAACCGCTTCGTTAGGAGTAAGATACCAGGCGACTGTAATCAGATCATCATTGATTGGTATGCCTATAAGATGGGCTTCGTTTACAATCATTCCATTGATCTGTTTATCTACGTCAAGATAGTAGCGGTAGATGTTCTCCCATTTTACGTTCTTAACCCAATGACGAAATGTAACTTCATCGAAAGTGAAGTTGTTGGGCCAAAAGACAAGGTTAACTTCCCGGTTATATAGATAACTTAATGGCGCTATAACACGGTGTCCCGCCATAACGCTGAGTTCGTTGCCGATTATGGGGATATTTGCGTCATTTATCCCCATCATGTCAATCGTTCTTAATCCGGAATAGTAAGGTATGGCGCCGGCTGCTCCTAAAGCTATTGTTACGCCAGTCCCTCCAAATAGTTCACCTAACCGCTTGCCGATGCCGATCCAGTTCTCCTTAGAACCTGTTAATGGACGAGAAAGTGTTTCCACGTTCTGTGTGCCCCATCCGCCGATCGGTTTATCAAATGCCAGGCTTGTGTTCAACGTACCCAGGAACAGACCGGCTATAAGCCCGTATTTCAATGTTTTTCCCGGTATTCCAGTCTCGATCACGTATACAATCAATATCATAAGAAGTGGAATAACCGGTACAAAGAACCGGAATTCCATAAAATCACCGCCGATTACAATTATATAGATTACCCAGCTTAGCAAGCTGACAGTACAGAATCCGATAGTATGATTACTACGTACAAGGTTCTTCCATTTTGCAATTAGAAGTATAACGTAGGGGAAAAGAAGATAACACAAGCAGAAAAGATACACGTAGAACAATCCATAAGTTATACCGCTTAAACCGTGCACCTTAGCTTGAAACGAATTGGGAAACAATGATTTATAATAAGTGATTTTCCAGATTAAGTATGGAAAGGCAATAAGTAAAAACGGTACAGCAATAATGATTATTTCTTTTAATCTTATATTATTATGCGTTTTATAATAATACACTAACGCAATCACAGCAATTATAACAGCATCCGGTCTGGTTAATATAGCAATATTAAGAACAACTGATAACGCAAGAGTCCGCTGCCAATTCCATCCCTTCTCCGTTCCAAGTGAAATGACATAAGCAACAGTCAGAAATTCGAGCAATTGCAGCGGCGTTTCCAACCCACTCGTTGCAAATGAAGCCACCGTCCAGTTAGTTCCTACTAATGTCATAACAATTAAGCTTAAGGTGCGGCGTTTCAGGATTTTTAACGCAAGCAAGTATGTTAGAACCAGGCATCCGATATATATTGGAATGGACAGATAGATGGCGAAATGCTCCGGCTGCACACCGATAAGCAGCCCTCCCGCCATAAAAATCACCCAGAGGAAATTCGTATATCCTTCGACTCTTTCACCGGGATTAAATACCAATCCGTTCCCCTCAACCAGGTTCTTCGCATACCGAAACGAGATAAAAGCATCGTCAACCAACTTAGGATGATAAAACGCAAACAGCGTCAATAAGGCAATAATTCCGCCAAGAATATAATAGAATCTTTTTCCGTTTAGTATTTCCACCTTCTTATCCTTATCGCTTGGATTCCGGCTTTCGCCGGAATGACACCGCGTTGTTTTTCACCCTTCGCTCTTCACTCTTCATCTTTTCGTCCTTCGCAATTCTTCTTTCGTCATTCGCTATTTTCTCTTCATCCTTCTTACTTCCAACAAGACACACTCCAAACGCCAACCCACTGGCAATAAACATCTGCCAGGGAAATGCGATCTCACTTGAAAAATAAGTGTGCATTAAAATTACAGAACCAAATCCGGTCAATAGTGCAGCGATGACGCTGGCGTTGCTGCCTCGCTTGGTAAACAGCGCTGTCAGGAATACGGCGGACAATCCCGAATAAGCAAACACCATCACCGATAAGGCAAAGTCAATGAGTGTCGCTTCGGGATGCGCTTTCTGCCAGAAGACACTGAAAACTGCGAATATGCCTAATATCAATCCGAATACAACTACGCCTAAACGGCTGACTTTCAAGTAATGCTTTTCGCTTCTATCCGATCGAAAGCGTTTGTAGAAATCGTTGACCAACGAAGAAGACATCGCATTGATAGCAGAATTAAGGCTCGACAATCCGGCGGCAAACAATCCTGCCATCATCAGACCTGTCAATCCGGCGGGCATTTCGTGGAGGATGAAGCTTAGAAATATCTGACGGCTCTCAATAACAGTGTAACCCGGTGCGGCAATTCCCATCAGTTCAGGACGGCTGTAAAAGATATAGAGTAACAATCCGATACACATAAAAAGCGCCGTTACCGGCAGCCCGACCAGTATGCCCGTTACCGCCGACCAACTGCCTTTTAAGGCTGATTTGCAGGTCAACAACCTTTGCGTCATATCCTGATCAGTTCCGTAAGCGCCCAGACTGAGCAGCGAAAAACCGAAAATAGCGGTCAGGACTGTGTAGGTATGTTTTGGGCTGAATCCATCCAGACCAAAATTAAAAATCGTGAGCTTAGAGGAAGCATCCGCTCCCCCTGATTTTAGCGTATCCAGGATTTCCGGTATTCCGATTGGTATTCTGTTCAACAAGAGAACCATTGCGGTTATGGCTGCTCCAACGAAGACAACTGTCTGAATCACGTCCGTCCATATAACTGAACGTATTCCTCCGGCAAGGACATAGAAAATCCCCACAATAGTAAGTATTGAAATGGCGAATATCTGGTGTCTGACGGCGATGTCTCCGAAGAGGATAAGTGACGCCGGCAGTGCAGCAATATACAATCTGGCGCCGCTGGCAAAGACTCTTCCAATCAGGAATGCTCCGCTGGCTGCAAGATTGGCGGGTATTCCATAGCGTCTGCCGAGAAAACCATATACGGTGGCAACCTTGTGACGGTAGAAGACAGGTATGAAAAAGAGCGCCACAATAATAATAGCAAGGATTGATCCGATATTGGATGAAAGGTAGGTCAAATCTCCCTTGTAAGCTTGCTGAGGTCCCCCGATGAAAGTCGCCGCAGAGAGTGAAGTCGCCAGGAACGAGATCGCCGCAGCCCACATAGGGATATTCCCACCGGCGCGGAAATATTCATCGGTAGATGACTGCCGTCTGGTTAGGAGGATACCGCTGACAATCAACAGGATAAAGTATCCTGCGAGTATTAGCCAGTCTATGGTTGTGAAGCCAGGTAGAAAATTATCGGTCATTATCGTACAACCTACTTTATGAATCGAAGCGCTGAAGCTTGCTTCGGTATGTTTAAGCAGGCTTGCACACTCCGGTTCATTAGACTGTCTTTTCCCAAAAGGTGGTTCGCCTGTAAAACAACGCCGGTGATAGAATAGTTATATATATTTCTGCGGTTTTGCATAGAACTATGGGTTGACCGATTCCACCCGGAACTGGTGGATAAGCTGATCTACGTCATCCTCGGTATTGATGCCACGTTTAATGGCTTCCAGCGCTGCCTGACGGCTAAGTTTGGCAAACTCACGCTTATCGAGATAATTCCTTATAGCTTCCCGGAATAACTCTGAACGTGTGCGGCTTTCTTCCTTGGCAACCTGAGCCACCTTGTAGGCAAGTTCATCCGGTAGTGACAAGGTAAAGGTTTTTGCTTTCATTGCTTCTCAGTATAACAATTTATCTTAATTACTATCATTTCCCACTTGAAAAATCAATTGTAACAATTGAAATAACAATGTAATAGCTTGCATAGCTCCTCCTTATTTTGTAAATTATGGTATAACCATAAACCATTATAATCTACAAGTGGAGGAGCTATG
>JAVCDD010000294.1 GCA_030765125.1 Candidatus Hatepunaea meridiana | reverse complement strand
GTCTTCCAAGGTCGGTTTTATACCGGAGAAATATTTTAGCTTCTTCATGTCAAGTTACCGGTGTTTCGGTTTTCGTGAAGTGAACTACCGCTCGAGTATGAGTCGGTTTCTGAGCGTTTATCGCTTCCATTATTACTTCCTCATCAATTTTGATCTCTTGCGGACTGGATATGTATACCCAAAAATGAAACGCAAGCGATAAATCATCACGTGAATATATCCGTGTCTGTCGATAAGCATCATAATCCTCGACATCGTTATTATTAAAAACATGGGAGATATTAACCTCAGCTTCCGCAGACTGATTCATGTCGCTGATAACAATCCATGCTTGGTCATCGGCATAATATTCGACTATCTCTTCGCAAGTCAGACCGAAGATGTCTTCAATCAGGTATTTCATTCCCCCCTTCGTCCCGAGGAATCGGTTACGGTAAGGAAGAGTGGAAATCCTTACTAATAATGCTTCATCAGTTTCACCTGGCAGACGTCGGAGTCCTCGGGCTCTGGCATGCATGTCAAGGTCTGTCGTCCGCTGTTCGGAACGATAATAAGGATTGTCCTCGTTTCTGACCAAGAAATACCTCCGCAGACGAGCTATCATTATCGCTTCTTTTAGCTCATCCAGCACAACTCCGATTGCATTCAGAAGACCGAACAGAACCGATTTATCCTTATCCTTCCGTTTACGGACAGCAGGCAGTAACCAAAACAAATATTCTCCTATCCTACTCAATACTGAAAGTCTCCTTGTTCACATCGAGGATTTCGGCTGTAGCAACGGATTCGTCGCCTCCTGAACCGTCGATGCTGCCGTCCTGGTAAGATCGTCCCTTAACACGATGAGTTATGTTTGTATTATCAATCATTAGGAAGTGGTCAACGCCAACTGATATATCATTCACTGGTGAAACTATCTTCACGTTATAGATTCCATCCACATTCATTACGGCATCGATCAGACGCGCTATGATCAGTCCCTCGCCTAATTGCAACCTGGATGAGTATTCTGTAATTGCGTTTATCACATCATTTTCGATTGTATCCTGTGAAGCTGAAGCGAAACGTGTTACCTCAAGATCAATATTTATGGTTACTATTTCCGGAGAAAGTACACGTATGTCGGCAGTCAGCGGTTTGCGAGCCTTGATGTATTGATAGACTTCGTTAATAAGTTCTGCAGAAGGCACACCGTTTTCACCAAGTATCACCACACCGACCGTTCCCGGTCCGAACGGAAAATCATCCAGAACCGAGGCTGCAATCACTCCCGGCACCGATAATGCCCAGGTGCGATATGCCTCTCTCGTTCCACCCAATCCCAATGTCTCCCAGACACCGATCGCTCGCTGCCTGAGTTGCTCGTCCGATTCCGGATCGCTTCCTTCCTTGATTAAGTAGCCCTCAGCATTTGTTACCTCGTTAATACCAGTAACGCGTGTGACCATGCGTGTGATAGTATCCTGCCCGACGTTCCAGGCTTTGCCGGGCTGTTCGGCTTCCGCTTCTACGATGACAGTAGTCTTCCCCTCTTCCAATACTGTTTCGCCTACGGTTATGAAGCGATAATCAATGCCATTGCTGTCCTTCTGTGACTTGCAGATCGTACCTGCGGGAATGGTTATGTTTTGAGCTGCGGATTCATTGCATGAAAATGTCAGATAAACCTTCGTCTTAATAGCCGGTTTTCGGGTGATTCCAATTTCGCGGACTTTCATATCCAACCAATTGCCGGTCGCTGTTTGAATAAAGGATTGCTGCATTACTGTTTTTACCAATCCGTAGAGGTCGGAAACGACTTTTGCAATCACTTCTAAGAGCCCTCGAATCGCTGCAGAAGGATTCAGATTGGTGAAGGGCGTGCGTTCAACCAATGCTGACATTAAATCATCCAATATATTTGAGAAAGTTTTAATCATCGAATTTTCTTTCAACCACGAAGACACGAAGACACTAAGAAATCAAATACTTGGTGTCTTTGTGCCTTTGTGGTTTGTTAACCGAATCCCCAGATCAGCATTTCAGGTGTGACACTTCCTTCCAGATTAAAGTGAATCTTGAATCGCTTCACTTCTGACGTAAATGTGATGGGAGTGATTTTAATCGTATCATCTCGCACCCTCGGATCAGCCTCCAGTGCCTGCCGTATATAGCGAATGGCAAGAGCCCGGTTGAGCGGCGTGTCCAAAGCTCCCAGCAATCTGCCGATGCCACAGCCCCAGTCCGAATGTGCGTATAGGTCTCCTGGCAATGTCCCCAACCGGTCACGTATATCCTGAAGCAGGCAATCACGACCACTGATACATACAAGATCACCGGTCTGACCGACAGCCAAATCACCATCCTCATCGAATAGGATATCCGTTCCGAGGTAATCTTCCCGCATCACTTGACCTCGCAGTCAATGGGTGATGGATTGGGAATACCAACAGCCGGAACTCCGCTTCCACCAGTTACCTGAATAATCACCTGTGATGGCGGAATATTAACTTCCAGATTGTCGACTATTGCCTTTGCGAGTTTATCGCAGAATGCATCGATGTTGTCGATATTCTGTATGGCGGATTTTATTTCCGAACCTGTTAATGCCATATTTTCCTCTGGCTTTTGGCTTTTGGCTTTGATTATTCAGTTGAAGCATTATCGGATTCTGATTCCTAAAACCCAGAGCCCAGAGCCCAAAGCCTATTTCTTCGCTTTTACAGTTGCTGAACAGGGAATCGGAGCCCCGGTGACAAAACAAACAGGAAGTGTTCCAGTAGGACCGCCGGTCACTAATCCGGCGCCATTCTCACCCAGATCGATATTACCGCTCGCATTTACTTTGCAATTCTCACACGTTATCTCTATGTCATTTTCCGTTTCCACTTCAATCTTCCCTTTCTGGTCGATCTTAATCCTTGCCTTTCCTGCATCAATCAACAGTAAACCTTCCGGTCCCTGATCCGGGAAATAACCCTGTATGTACGGTCGTGTGTGATCGCCATTCTCAAAGCCAACCATCACCTTGTCACCAATTGTCGGCAGCGCCACAATCCTCGTCGTTTCCGTCGCCCAAATCGAAAGGATGCGGCATTTGGGTAATAACGACATAGATTCATCGAGCGGTTGAATATCACATATATAATCCGGAGCATTTACTTCTATGACCTTGCCCTCTACCGGAAATCGCATATAGGCAGACAGGTCGGGACGAATCATCTCAATTATTCTCTTCAGCTTATGCAGCATGCTCGTACCATAGCCTCGTCCTGCCACCGCCTTCCCACAAGTATTCGGCTTTCACCACAAAGCATCTTTCATCATTGACCTCGATAATTTCGCTGTGGCGAACCGGAACCACTAAGGTTTCAATAAAGGAAAGTCCATCCTGACATGCCTCTTGACGAATTATGTTGACGCCCATTCTGAAAGCATGTACCGGCGATCCGGATATGTTCTTTGTTCCCCAGTGAAACACACCGTCACGGATATAATCAAAATAATACTCGCCAGATTCTCTTCTAACTAAATCTGTTACCGTATCAACACATTCCCGCACCGTCCGGTTGAAGAAGGGAAGACGATCAATCTCAAACTCACAATCATCGATGTCCAATTCTATTCCAGTATCCGCCAGCACAGCTCTAATTATGCCCGAGACGGTCTCCTCCTCGAAGGTCACCTGCACACGTTTGTCGTTCAGAATGGTATTGTAATCAATCCCGCGTATTACGACCGGATCGGCGATTCCCACAGACCTTACCACTCCTCGGAAGATATCGACTAACTCCTCACCTGCATATCCCCATTTAATAATCAGCGGATCGCCTTGTTTGACCGAACGGCTGAGGGAACGACCGTAATCTGCGACCATTACCACACAGGTGTCCGCCTTGCCCAGCAGGTCTGAAACCACGCCGAGACGCGAAACGAGAGGAGATATCTGCTTCATCGTAAGGGTCACATCAATCACCGGGTTGAAGTATAAAGAAGGAGTCGGCACAGGCATGCTAAGTCTCCAGTTTCTTAAGCTTTATGTATTCGTAAAACATTAAATAATAATGAATTATCTGCGAACTTGTCTTGACTTCCTCGAACCCCGACTGCAACTTGGTTGCGAATATTAAATGATTTATTACCAATAACATAGGAGGAAGACAGGTTCGATGATAACCATCCAAGAACAGAAATTCGGCGTCGAAATTGAGCTCTCTGGAGCGCCACGTCACACCATCGCCGAAGCAGTCGCTGAGGCGGTGGAGGGAAGGATCACCGCCACTCACCGCACTGGATATGACGAGACCATTGTCACAGATCAGCAGGGTCGGGAATGGAAGATTCAGAACGACGGTTCCATTCCATATCTCAACGGTCACAGAGGCTCTGAAATTGTCACACCAATATTGGAGTATACCGATATTGAGACGCTTCAACAGGTCGTCCGTAAGGTCAGGGCTACTCATGCCGTAGCGCCAAAAACCGCAGCCGTGCATGTACACGTTAATGCAAGCCCGCATAATCCCAAGTCCCTCTCGATCCTCGCTAAGATGGTTTTTAAGAATGAGGACATGATTTTCGATGCCCTCCAGGTTCATCCCGAACGTCGCCGCCGGTACACCAGACCGATGGATGAAGAGTTCATCGACAAGGTCGCAAAGGGCAGACCTCGAACGAAAAAGGAACTGAATGAGATGTGGTTTGGAAGGTACTTACCTCACCCATCACATTACGAGAATCATCGATATTATGCGTAGCTGGACATTATGTTGAGTAGCGGTCGTAACATTTTATAAAATTAGGAACATTGTACCTATACACTACACATAATTTTTCCGTTCATTTACTCTTAGACTGGACATGGGGTCCAGT
>JAVCDD010000369.1 GCA_030765125.1 Candidatus Hatepunaea meridiana | reverse complement strand
TAATAAAACCGCATAATGCATATAAATGGAAATTCATATATTGTTGATTATGCCATGAATACAATTTCCATGACTGAAAACAAATCAATGATTACAACAGTTTACAAAAGGTGCGAAACTTCAGTAATGACTGAAGAAAAACTCCGCAGTGAAATGATCGTCATTGCACACAGAATGTATAACAAGGAACTCGTTGCAGCCACCGGAGGCAATATATCTTATCGGCTTGACAAAAACAGATTTCTTTTAACACCAACCGGGAGGTGTAAAGGCGATTTAACCGAGGATGATTTATTGGTCTGTGATGAGGAAGGCAAACCTCTTGAAGAAGGAGTTATTACAAGTGAGGCGTCTATGCACCTTGAAGCATATCTAAGGCGTCCTGATATAAATGCCATTGTTCACGCCCATCCACCTTATACAGTTGCCTTAAGTATGGCGGGGATTCCGATTGAAGGAAACCTGTTGCCTGAAGCGATTATAGCTTTCGGACAAGTACCGACAAGCAATTTTGCAATACCGTCAACAAATGAAGGCGCCATTGTAATAAGGAAACTTATTGATACTCATAATGCACTTATATTGGACAGACATGGCGCAGTAACCGTTGGGAAATCACTAAGGAATGCTTATTATCTTATGGAGAGACTGGAGTATATTTCCAAAGTTATTTATCTCGCACGATGTATAGGTGTGCCTAAACCGTTGACAAAGGATCAGATTAGGCGTATACAGGCAGTGGGAGCAGTTAAGAAAGAAACGTAAAAGCAACTCCCCTGCTGTCGACCGCAGTGGATTAACAACTGGAAAGCATCCCGAAGTATCGGGATGGACTCTGAACTTCTGTTTTAAGGGAAACTATGAAAAAAACTACCATCTTATCAATAATACTAATATTCTCATTATTTAGTAACATAACCGCCGATCAAAAATCACCGGATTTTACACTCCGGAACCTTGACGGCGGTAAATTCAAGCTATACGAGCAACTCGAGACAAACCCTGTACTGATTGACTTCTGGGCAACGTGGTGTAAGCCCTGCATTCGCGCTTTACCACATCTTAACCGAATCTATGATCTGTATTCTGAAAAGGGATTAAATGTCTATGCCATTTCTGTAGACAACCCCAAGAGTCGGTCAAAAGTAAAACCATTTGTAAAAAGCAAAGGTTACAAGTTTTCAGTACTACTTGACAGCGATCAGAGTGTGCGCAAGCTTTTCGGAGGAACGTCCATTCCGTTAACGCTGCTGATCGACCAATCCGGTGAAATCGTCTATCGTCACCTCGGTTATGTTGCAGGTGATGAGAATAAACTCATTGAAGAAATCGAGAAATTATTGAACGTTGATGAGGATGCCAAGCCAGATACAACCACTGAAGAAAGTAAAGAATGATGCTCGCCAGCCTTAATAGACACTGCTTTACTGTAATCATTTTGATACCTTTTTTAGTATTAGGTAGTATTTCATTATTTAATCCAGCATTGTCGTTCACAATTACCGGACAGAATGAAGCTCGCTATGCCCGTGGTCAATTGCCGAATGGAGATGATTATAACTATTTTGAGAACTATCTCGAAATCAACGCTAACCTCGATAAGCTCAGGTTTTATATAAGGCAGAGTTATTTATTGCCTTCGGAATTTGATGGTCGTTGGCAGACCGATCTGAATGTTTTTAATAAAAGATATATCGAATATTCTCAAGATGAATTCCTTATACGAGGTGGTGACTTTTACCGTAATTGGGGGCGAGGATTACTATTTGGGACGGTTGAATACACTGATTTGAACTTTGATACAGGTTTGCAAGGCGTTCTCATTGAATCATCCATTGAGAATTTTGAAGGCGCGCTGTTTCGAGGTGTTGAGACAGATACGGGTAAACATATACAGGAGATAGGTGAAGGTGTCCGATTATCCTACAGGTTTCCTCATAACATCCGACTCGGTGCAGCTTATTGTCTGCTTGATGTTGTTGACCGGCATCCCCGCGTCAACCGATATGGAATGGAAATTGAAACCGAGTTTGGTCCGGTTTCCCTCTTCTCTGCTTATACATCCGACAAACTCGATACGGATCCCACTCAATACAACCACGGTTTCTACGGTGCAGCTTCGATGTACGGTTCAGGATGGGGGGCGCTGTTTGACTATAAGGATTATCGCTTGCTGACCCACGGAGGTAAACTCGGCAGAACCCCGCTCCAATATCCTCCAACTGCTCTTCCGGAAGTAACGATGTACCTGTTGGATCATCATCCACGGCAGATGCACTTTGGCGATGAGGTGGGCTGGCAAATCGAGTTCACTTATAACTATGAGTACTGGGACGTTAGCCTAAACGTCAATCAATCCAGTCAGCACGACGGTAATTCTATTATACCCAAGCAAAAGCAGGAACTTTCTCCTTATCAGGGATACTTCATTCATGTTGAACGAGATGACTTCAGCAGCAAGCGGTTTGTACTCCAGGGAGGATTTCACGAAGACATTGAGTTTATTCAAACGGCTGCAGGTGGCTTTTCACCTTGGTGGTTTAAGAGAACAGGTCTGGGTGTTATCTACGAACATCAATTAACAGATGAGTATTCTCTTACAAGTGATGTACAAATAATGAAAGTTGAAGACAAAAGGGTTGACGACAGCTTTATTGATGAGTATCTTTCATTAAGTCTTTCTCATTCACCTGATTACTCAATTACAGCATCTTTTGAATTCTCCGGTGACGAGAATGAGAGCGGTGGTATGTCGCTGGATGGCAGTACAACCTATTGGCCCTCCGGTGAATTAACTGTCAATTTCCTCGAACGCCATCAATTACGACTCTTCATCGGTCACGAACGAGGTGGACTGCGATGTTCTGGTGGTGTTTGCCGAAAAGTCAATCCGTTTAAGGGGATTAAGTTTACTTTGAATAGTCAAATATAGGAGTCTTTGGTCTTTAGTCTTTTGTCTTTAGAAGTAGACGCGTCACTCCTGTCGCGTATTAGCAAAAAGATACAGCTTTTTCTAACCGCAGATTACACAGATTTAACAGATTTTTATATCTGCTTAATCCGTTAAATCTGCTGTGAATTAATAATCGTGACAAGAGTTTCTCGTCGACTTCCCAAAGCCAAAAGACAAAAGACTAAAGACAACCACAATGAAAACACACACATACATCATAACAATCGCTATACTTCTGCTTCTAAATTCTACTTATGCTGAAGTTATCCATAGAATCCGTGTTGACGGTGTAATTAATCCTGTCAGCTCTAACTTTATGATTGAAGCGGTTGATCGTGCGGAAATGGACGGCGCTGAGGCGTTGATTATCGAACTTGATACACCGGGTGGCTTGTTAGAAGCTACGCGCGATATCGTTCAGCGATTTCTAGCTGCTGATGTTCCGATTATCGTCTATGTTTCACCCTCCGGAGCAAGAGCCGGTTCAGCGGGAGTTTTTATCACACTCGCTGCACATATTGCTGTGATGGCACCCGGGACGAATATAGGCGCTGCACATCCTGTTACGATTGGCGGCGGCGGCGTACCAGGGCAGCAGAAACCCGATTCGGCATCAACTTCCGTTATGAGCGATAAAATGACCAACGACGCAGCAGCATTGGTACGCTCCGTCGCCGAGCAGCGAGATCGTAATATGGAATGGGCTGAGAAAGCCGTTAGAGAGAGCGATGCTATCATTGCTACCGATGCACTTGAAAATAATGTAATTGACTTCATCGCAGTCGATATTGACAGACTGTTATTTAAAATTGATGGTCTTGATGTGAAATTGAAAGACCGTCAGCAAATAATGGAAACATCGGAAGTCAGGATCATCACGTATGAAATGAGCTGGCGTGAGAATGTCCTGAACAGGTTGAGTGATCCGAATATTGCCTATATCTTTATGATGCTGGGTATGTATGGTCTTATCTTTGAACTTTCCAACCCCGGCGCGATTTTTCCGGGTGTAATAGGCGTCATCTGTTTGCTGTTAGCGTTTTTCTCATTTCAGACCTTGCCGCTGAATATAGTGGGCATTCTTCTTATTCTATTCGGAATAATTTTACTTCTTCTGGAGATAAAAGTGACAAGTTATGGCATACTGACAATCGGCGGCGCAACGTCCTTATTTTTGGGATCGTTGATGCTTATTGATACAAATGTTCCCGCACTAAGAGTATCAATCAACGTAATCATTCCATCCGTTATTTTTACGGTGGCGTTTGCACTATTTGCAGTGGGTATGGGGCTCAGGGCTCAGGCTCGCAAGGTAACTACCGGCAAGGAAGGTCTCGTTGGCGAGATCGGTGAAGTTTTGACCGATCTCGATCCGACTGGAACCATTTTAGTTAATGGTGAATACTGGAAAGCTGAAGCTACGGTTAATATTGAGAAAGGGCAGAATGTAAAAGTTACTTCAGTCGATAGAGCAAAGCTTAAAGTCGAACGTTCCGATTCAGCCGAATAACGAGTTCCGGGTTTAGAGATCAGCCTTCAGGTTGTTTTAGTTCAGAGTTCGCGCTTTAGCGTGTCTTCCGCACAACCACTGACAACCTAAAGGTTGAACTCTGAACTTCTATTTTTCAAGGAAAAGCTTTGCAACGATTACCTGCACTTAAGGTAGTCTTTCTCCTCGCAATTGGTATTGCACTATCTCGCTGGGTTAGTCTGCCGGTTGTTATACTAATTCCATTTACCATTGTCGTATTGATACTTGCCATTATTACCGACAAACAAAAAGTTAGTCAATGGTTACTCGTAACAACTCTTATTTCATCTGGTTTTCTCAGCTATCGAACATCGCTGCCCCTCAATAATTTCACACCTGTAAAAACTCAAATCACCGGAATTGTACTTGAACCGCCTATTATACGAAGGGACAGGACTTATTTCCCGATTCTTTGCTCTGAAACACTTGATAATACAGATTATCATACAATAAATGGTAAAATATGGGTGACGTATACTTCGCGATGCAGTGATCTTAGGCAGGGAATGAAAGTTGCTGTTGCCGGTATTCTATTCCCAAATAGACCTCAGAGAAATCCGGGTGATTTCAATACAAAAGCCTGGCGTGAACGCAACGGGTTCTTTGGAACGATAAACTCGTTTGAGTCGGATGATTTGAAGATATTATCACGACGTCAATCATTGGTTTATCTCGTAAGAGAAAAAATCATAAGAACAACCGAAGAGTACTTTGGTGAAAACGCACCGCTTTTAAGAGCGTTGTTATTAGGTATCAGGCGGGATGTTGATCCTGAATTGGTCGACGATCTGCGAGTTACCGGTCTTTCACATCTGCTTGCCCTGTCAGGCTTGCATATCGGTTTTCTAATTGGAATCCTAATCGGTATTGGCGCTTTGATGAGGTTTACACCTGCCTGGAGATCTGGTCTGGCGATAATTGGGATATTTCTATTTCTGTTGTTAGTACCACCCAGAGGATGTACGCTTCGTGCCGGAATAATGGCGGCTGTTTTTCTGTCGGGACCGATCATAAAACGCTGGAGTCCACCGATTAACTGTCTGGCGTTTGCTGCATTGGTGATATTATGCATCCGTCCAGGGGATCTGTTCGATGCCGGATTTCAAATGTCGTTTGCTGCAATTGGAGGAATTATTCTGTTTTTTCCGTATTTGGATAAGGTTAGAATTGCTTTGAAAGCACACAAAAAACGTTCGCTACGATTAGTATCGGTCTATTTTGCACAACCATTCCTGATTTCCTGCGCTGCCTGTTGTCTGGTTATTCCTTTGACTTCATATTACTTTGGGATGATGGCTTTCTCAAGTCCTGTATTCAATATTTTTGCTGTTCCGTTGTTAGGGTTTATTTTCGCTGGTGCATGGTTGGTTATTGGATTATCTTTTGTGATGCCTGGACTTGCCAATGTTGCCGCTGATGGTGTGAATGGTTCTATAGCGGCATTCAAATGGATAACTCACTTTTTCTCAACGCAGGCTTCTGTCGGATATGAACGATTAGCGCCGATTACTGTGTTTCTGATAATCATATCGCTGATTTGGCTGGCAGTCAGCAGAAGAAAAGCTCGCATAAGATTATTGGCTTGCCCATTGGTAATTCTGATCGCAATAACATGGGACGGACTAATTCCAATATCATCCCGTTTACAAGCCTGGTTCCTCGATGTTGGTCACGGTGATGCACAGGTATGGCTTTTTCCTTATGACAGGACTGTGATTATTGATGGGGGACCGGATCATCAGCCTAGTAATTATAAGGGAGCTATACCAAAGTTGCTTGATTACTATGATCGAAAGAAAATTGACTTGATGGTTGCAACTCACCCTGAATGCGACCATATTGGCGGGTTGATTGAGTTAGTGGAAGAGTATCCTGTTGGGCTGGCAATTACCGGACCTGCTATTAACGATACAAAGACTTACCTGCGTCTTAGTTCTGCTTCCCAAAAGAACGATATACGATGGCAAAAGTTATCGGATGGCAACTATATCTCAGGATTAAGTGAAAAATATCATCTAACGGTAGTAGGGCCGCCTGCCGGTGCGGAAAAATGGTCGAAGAATGATGCTTCGTTAGTGCTATTACTTGAAATCACGATGGATAGTGATCAGACACTTCGACTCCTTACAACTGGTGACGTAGAAAAGAAAGGTGAACGAGCTTTAGTTGCAAGAGGTGGCATTCGAGCGCAATTGTTGAAAGTACCACATCACGGATCAAAGACCTCCAGTTCGCCGGAATTCATCGCTGCAGTCAAACCGGACAAGGCGGTAATTACCCGACCGGGACGCTGGGAAAAAAGCAAATACCAACATACTAACGAAGTTATTGAACGACTCAAAGCTGATGGCATACGGATTCTCCAGACCGGACAAATCGGCGCAATACTATGTGAACCTGCAGTTGTTAAGGGTAAAACCGAGTGGACGGTTGTTGACTGGCGAAATCCGTTTTTTCTGCGCTGGTTTTTTGGATCGATTTAATATGAAAACAAAAAGTAAAAATAATCTTGATTGGTTAGTTAAAGAACACGATCTCTGGACTAAAGGATTACTCAATATTGCGGGAATAGACGAAGCCGGTCGCGGACCGTTGGCTGGACCCGTGGTGGCTGCCGCGGTAATACTTAAGCCCTGGATGGATCTGCCCGGCGTAATTGATTCTAAACAGATGTCGGAAGGAAAACGTGAGGAAGCTTATGATTATATAATGAAAAATAGTCTGTGTGTGGCTATTGCTGCATCTTCCGTTAAGGTTATAGATCGAATAAATATTCTCAAAGCGACTATGGTGGCAATGAATAGATCGGTATTCAGATTGAAGCAAACAGTTGATTATTTACTTATTGACGGTAATCGCTTTCCGGATGGACTTGAAATCCCAGGCGAAACAGTCATCGGTGGGGATGGTATATGCCGGTCAATCGCCGCTGCGTCCGTAATTGCTAAAGTTACAAGAGACAGATTAATGCGTAAGCTGGACCGTATCTATCCGAATTATGGTTTTGCAGAAAATAAAGGGTATGGAACTGCAGAACATATCCGAAGCATTGAAAAATATGGTCCCACGCCACATCATCGCTACAGCTTTGCGCCGGTTCGACAAGTGGCGTTTTCTTTAGAAAGTGACTGAAGAGATTGCTTCGCTTCGCTCGCTAAACCCACAGCCAAAAGACCAAAGACTAAAGACAATCACATAATGCAAGCATATTTCACAACCCATGGTTGTAAACTCAACCAAGCTGAGACTGTTCAGATAAGAAACATCCTGAAAGCACAAGGGATTATTTCAGATGTCTGTCAGAATGTTAATAGTTCTGAATTGATATTTGTAAATACTTGTGCAGTAACCGTTAAGGCTGCCGCGAAATCCCGTCATAGTTTATCGAGACTGGCACGAGAGAACCCGGATGCAATTATTATTGCTGCGGGTTGTTTAGCACAGATGGATCCGGATGCACTTAAAGCTATTAATGGCATTGACTATATATTAGGTACTGATGCTCGATTTATAACCGACTGGTGGATTGGCAAACCTATTGAACCGGTAGTTGCGCTAAATAGATATACCAGTCGGATTAAACCATCCGCCGACGCTGATTACCCGGGAAGATCAAGACCGTTTATTAAAATCCAGGATGGCTGCACGCAGAATTGTACTTACTGTGTGATTCCAAGGTTGCGTGGGCGGATGAGGAGTGTACAGCGTAAAGACATCCTGACAGCCACTGCGAGAGTAATCGAAGCGGGTGCTTATGAAATAGTATTGACCGGTGTGCGCATCGGTTCGTGGGGAACTGATATTGACGATGTCGATGGTCTGACTGGTTTGGTGAATGATTTAGCAAGTCTGCCCGGTTCTTTCCGGATCCGACTCGGATCCATTGAGCCATGGGAGCTTAACGAAGATTTAGTCAAGCTTGTTTCATCAAACAACAAGGTATGCTCGCATCTTCATATCCCTTTTCAGCATACTTCTGATAGAGTGTTAGACAGAATGGGACGTCCACCAATTGGTGATGTGATTGAAATGTTGACCTTTACCAGACAACTGCATCCTGAAATGGCATTGGGAGTTGATTTAATTGCGGGCTTCCCGGGAGAGACTGAAGAAGATATTAACTATCTCGTGCATAAGTTAGAAAACATGCCGGTAACTTACATCCACGCCTTTGGTTTTTCACCTCGCTCCAGAACGTTGGCAGCGAGTATGCCCGATCAGATACCACCGCATATTATTAAACGACGTGTGACAAGGTTGATTGAAATCGGAGAACGGAAGCGCCGGGATTTCTATTCTGAGAATATTGGTCGGACATTAATTGTAATACCGGACAGACCTGTTAAAGGAAGCGAATTGACACAAGTGATTAGCGATAATTACTTGAGGGTTATGATGCGGACAGATGAAATCAAGACAGGTAGACCGGTTAAAGTAAAGTTAAAACGTGATTATCTAACCCGATGTAAGGGCGCCGTCCTTGACAGCAATTCTTTGAACGAGGTTGTCAACCACGGTGGCTTGACAGCAGGTTAACAGCGGGTTGCCGCAATCAACAATGAAGCAATGAATCCTTGCTTGCAAGGTTATGATTATAAATTTGTTATACTACTTTGCCTAAAAAATGTTTAATATGCAAAATATTCAATTTTTATTACGTATCTTCTATTAAGGACTATAAAATACTTGACTTTATCCGATAATGAATATAACTTGCGCTGAATCATGTGGTGTTTAAAGAACCGGCTTTTAATTACATGCCTGTTTACTCCTACCAGAACTGCTACCCTAACACCGTAAAAAATAAATGACATACAGACAATTCCGCACAGCTTACAATTTATAGTAATCTACTTCATAGGAAATTGAGATGATGACAATTAATAGTCTTATCAAACTAATGAGTAAGACTGAAATCATGCTGTTATTGGCGGTAGCTGCATTCTCCATAGCTTTAGTAATTCCGATAACCGCAAGCGGTCAGACTGAGGTTTCAGGAGATATTGTTAATGATGTCTGGACAAGGGAGGGATCTCCCTACTTAGTGACCGGTAATATCAGAGTAATTGAGACTCTTAGGATTCATCTTGATGTTGAGGTTCGTTTCCAGGGATACTATGGTATCGAGGTAACACAGGATGCGTTATTAACAGCAGAAGGTGGGAATGTTGTTGAAGACCGAATTACATTTAGCAGTGAATTATATATTTGGGCAGGAATCAACTTCAATCATGCCAGTAATAATTGCCGAATCTCAAATTGTGATATATCAGGCGCTGCTACTGCTCTAAACTGCATACAAACCGACGTTCATATTACTGGTAACCGAATAGACGCCCATAGCGTTGCGATAAACTGCAATCGGGCATCCCCAATAATTAATTATAATTATTATATTCGAGTTATCGGAGTTGGTAATGCTGGTTCAGGCTTCCAGGCTATATCCATCCACGACCAATCAAGTCCTCAAATAAAAGGTAATTACTGGATAGAGTGCTCCGCTTTTGGGAGCAATACTGCAACAGCCATTTATATTAGGGAAAGTAGCCCTCGTATCGAGGAGAACTGGATCGAAGTTGTATCAGAAAGGGAATCTAAAGGAATAGATGCCTATTTTGGGGATTCGGTTGATATTCTCAGGAATATAATAAGAGCCAGATCAGCGCCTATTGTACGTTGTCTCGAATTTGACGGCTCCACTAATATACGTGTTATTAATAATGATATTATTATCTATGGTTCACCGATAAATAATGCTATTGGGCTTAGAGTTACAAACGAGTCTTCAGTAAATGTCATTAATAATATCTTCTACGGTAACTACGCCAGCACAGGTGTCTGGGCAAGTGCGTTTAATATAGACGATTCAAGCGGCTATAACCTTTATTACAATCATGACAGCGCTTATCGCGGAATATTACCGCTTAGAGGTGATATTATAGATGAGAATCCACTATTTGCTAACGACCATTACGATACTTCTGAAACCGACTATCACGTTACCTGGGTTGATATTATGGACAATGATACACGATCTCCTTGTATTGATACCGGTTTCCCGGATGAATCGTGGAATGATAGAGATGACACAAGATCCGATATTGGTAGATTTATTTATGATGGTGAGAGACCAAATTTGATCAACGAAAGCGAAGAGATAACACCCCATCAATTCGATATCTATTCCGTGTATCCAAATCCCTTTAATAACAGGAATAATATCATTTTTAATCTACCCTCCCCAGGGAATATTACTGTTACTTTGTATGACGTTTACGGGCATCTAATAAAAACTCTTATGACTGGAAAATCAAATTCCGGTATGCAATACTTAAATTGGAGCGCTCAAGGATTAGCATCAGGTAACTATTTCATTACGATTAAAACTGATGGAATGACACAAAGTAAAAGGGTATTATATATTCCTTGAAAGAGAGATTACAATATTTTTTCTGCATTTAACAAAAGCCGCTCGATATTTTCGAGCGGCTTTATTGCTCATAAGAGAATCACGTTTAATCTGTTAATTACTGTCTATATTAAATAAACTACTTGAGTTTTCCTATTGCAGCAATTAAATTATAAAGTTAGTTAAAAGTAGACGTTAAAGTGTGGTGTCAAGTGTAGGCACTTGACACCACTATTGCAAATCAATTGTCAGATGAGAATTCCTGACAGTACGCTCAATACAGGTCTCCAATGAGATTAATAAAATTTTTTACCGTTTTAATTTTCCTATCAATATTAATCGGTTGTAATGATAATGATAATCCGATTACGATTGATAACAATCCTCCGGTTATTATCGGTGTAAAGTCTGGAATTTCAACTATACGTCCCGATGCGGTTACTACAGTTATTTGTTATGCGACCGATCCGGATAATGATGAATTATCTTACAAATGGCTTGCTGATGCAGGTGTTTTCCCAAACGGATCAAACCAATCATCAGTGAAATGGCTGGCACCGATTACCACTGGTGATTATGTTCTATCTGTTCGCGTGGACGATGGCAATGAATATCGTCAAAGCTCAATAAGTGTCCAGGTTTCTCTGAACGGTGACGTAGGTGAAACTGAAATTGAGATTGCTAATTTTCATCTAACAGAAACTATGATCTGGATCTCACCGGGTTCCTTTCAAATGGGAGCCGAACGGGATAGTCTGGAATATGCTGATACTGATGAATACCCTCGACATAACATTATTATCGAAAACGGATTCTGGATTGGTAAATATGAAGTATCTCAGATGTTGTGGGAAGCAGTAACCGATACCAATCCCTCTGTTAAAAGAGGACTGAATAATCCGGTTGATAATGTTTCATGGGAAGATGTTCACGTTTTTATCGATACATTAAACAGTTATGAAGAGGGTTCACCTTGGCGATTGCCTTCAGAGGCGGAGTGGGAATATGTCTGTCGCTCAGGAAACGATTCAACGCTGTTTCCCTGGGGAAACGATACTTTATATACAGAATTGGAAAGATGGGCAATATATGGATACTATAGTGGCGTTGGCTCACATACTGAAGTAGGTTGCAGACTGCCGAATGCTTGGGGAATTCACGATATGATAGGAAACGTCTGGGAATGGTGTGAAGATAAATATCATCGGAACTATAATAATGCACCGGACGATGGTAGCGTCTGGTCTTCTGGACGAACTTCGATGCGTATGTTGCGTGGGGGTTCATGGTATGATATACCACAAAATTGCCGTTCATCGAGTCGACATAGTGCAAAGAAGGATTTGCGTTACCGGACGGTTGGGTTTAGATTAGTTAGAAGTTTACCATGGGTCACACTTGAGTAAAGTTACGTAACCCGGTTTCTCCGAAACCGGGGATTTTCTAAAATAGTTGATTTACTGCAAAAACCCTGAAGGGATTAAATTGTGAATAGCCACCGGCTTAGACCGGTGGAGAAGATGTTGTTACACTAATCAATCCCGAAGGGGTTGAACAAACAGGGAAATATGGGGACAGTATACCTATTTTCATAAGTAATTTTAGAAAGATCAACGGTCTATAGAAAAATAGGTATACTGTCCCCATATTTCCTTGAGGATTTGCAATTTGATTCGGTGGGTTTCGTCCACCGCTATTTACATTCATTTCCTTCGAGAATGCTTAACAAGTCAATATTGAAATCCTATCTTGACCATTGATTATCAAGTAAGTACTTCTGATTACGTCGGTCCGATGGACCTGTTAGTCTTCTTAGTCCGTCGCCGAGACCTGGACGTAGCATATATCTCGATTAGCGCCATTGCGACCGATTATCTTGCTTGGATTGAACGCTTGGAATCGCTTGATCTTGATAATGCAGGTGATTTTATTCTGTTAGCTGCTATTATGCTACAACTGAAAGCTGCTGAATTACTGCCGACAATTGCGCCTGAACCCGCTGAAGTAGAAATGCTGATCCAGGATCAACAGCGTTCTTATGAAGAGTTAATTGCGCTTAGAAAGAATGCCGCCAGATTAGGTGAGCTTGAAGAACAACAGGTGAATCTGTTTGACCGAGGTGGTATTCATATTGCAGGATTGACCGATGAATTAGTCGGTGATATGCTTTCTGATGTTTCACTATATGATATTGCTGTAGCTTTCCGTAACTTAATAAGCAAACTGCCAACGGAACCGACTCATATTGTAGAGGATATTCCTTTTTCTCTTGAAGGTCAGATGGCATTTATACTGTCCTTTTTTCAAAATAGTAAACGTATAGCATTTGATCGATTAGCGGATTCATTAGAGAGTCGACTTTCGGTAATTATGACGTTTCTGGCAATGTTGGAACTTATGAGACTCGGCAGAATTGCAGTACGACAGCCGAGTCCATTCGGTGAATTCTGGCTGGTTCTACAAGCGAGTGAAATGAATGAGTAATGTAGATATAAATCTTATAGAGGCCCTTATATTTGCAGCGCCTGAGCCCATTGAAGTAGAGCGATTAATTGAGATCATTGGAAACGTAGAATGCGACGATATAATATCATCTATTGATGAGCTTAACCGGCAGTATGAAGATACGGATCGTTCTTTCAGTATAATACGCGGTGGCGGCGGATATCGGTTTGCCACTAAACCACAATTTAGCAAATGGGTTAAGAAATTAGTTATCGGTTCGGGACGAATACGGCTTTCCCGTGCAGCTCTTGAGACGGTATCGCTAATAGCTTATCGCCAGCCTATATCAAGATCGGCTATTGAAACCGTTCGCGGCGTTGACGCAGGCGGTGTGTTGAAGATGCTTCTTGAAAGAAATCTTATTCGAGTAAAGGGATATGGTTCCGGTCCGGGAAGACCGCTTCTTTATGTAACAACACCAAATTTTCTGTGTCATTTTGGTATAGATTCGCTGGATGATTTACCCGAACCAGAGGAAATGGCTAATCTTAACCAATCGGAAATATTCAACACGAATGAAACTAATAGATTGGTTTGATTGTTATATTACTATATTGCTGTATTGTTATATTGCTGAACATTTTGCATAACTTGGAAACAATACAGCAATACAGCAATACAGTAATACAGTAATACAGCAATACAACAATAAAGGGGAAAATAAATGGAAATAACCAATAAAGATATACTAATATTAGGAGGCTGGGGGCTTGTTGGAACCGCCCTCTGTCGTCAACTATTAGTCCGTAACCCTCGAAGTCTAATAATCTTATCCTTAACACAGGAACAAGCCGAATCCGCCTGTCAGGAATTGGCTGCTGAAGCAGGCGACACAAAACTTATACCTGCCTGGGGAAATATATTCGTCCGATCAGATTTCAAAGATCTTAGCCGCGATGAAATTTTAAATAATCCGCAAAATCGGATGAAACTATCAGAAGATGTACTGGAACAAACAACGTCATTTGAACATTTCTTCCTCTACGATCTGATTATAAAATATCGACCACATGTAATTATCGATTGCATTAATTCAGCAACAGGTCTGGCATACCAGGATGTTTATTCAGTTGGTCTTAAAGTTCATCAAGGATTATTGACGACACCAAAAGGTGGGGATGTTCCTGACCTGCTTGAAGAAGTAGAGAAGCTGCTTTGTTCGCTTTATCTTCCCCAGCTCATTCGTCATATACAGGTATTGTATCAGGCAATGAAAGAGGCAGGAACGCAAAGCTATGTAAAGGTTGGTACAAGTGGCACGGGCGGAATGGGGCTGAATATTCCTTATACTCACTCGGAAGGTAAACCATCGCGGGTGTTACTGTCTAAGACGAGTCTTGCAGGCGCTCATTCGTTGCTACTGTTCTTGATGGGCAGGACTCCGGACGCTCCTTACGTTAAGGAAGTGAAACCTGCTACAGCGATTGCCTGGAAGAGAATCACTTATGGCGAAATACTGCGTCATGGTGAACCTATAGCATTGTATGATTGCCCGCCTGACAGAGCAATGGAAATCGGTGAGAAATTGGATACATCAATTAGTACCGATCTGGTTGAACTAAACAAAAACCTTAAGGGAATCTTCATTGATACAGGCGAAAACGGTACTTTCTCACCAGGTGAATTCACTGCAATTACGACACAAGGACAGATGGAGTTTATTACTCCTGAAGAAATTGCACAGACCGTTATTTGGGAAATCGAAGGCGGCGCTACCGGTCACGACATCGTAGCTGCTCTGGATGCATCCGTTCTGAGTTCGACTTATCGAGCCGGTGTTATGCGTTCGCTGGCAATCCAGAAAATGCGTAAGTTATCTGAAGATCACAAGGATGAAGTCGTTGCCTTTGAGCTTTTAGGTCCCCCCAGGCTATCCAAGCTTTTGTACGAAGCTCATATTCTAAAAAAGATTGCCGGCAGTTTGAATAATATACTTGCTAATTCTCCGGAAGAACTATCCGATAAAGCGGTTCAGCTTATCAATGAGGATAGAATCCTTCGTAGTAAAATTATTTCAATTGGTATTCCGATTCTTTTATCTGATGGACAAAAACTCCTTAGAGGACAAGCCGTCAAGGTTCCTCACGATCCCCGTAGTACGATATTTGATGCAACACCGGATAATATTAATCACTGGTGCGATACCGGCTGGGTAGACCTGCGAGTTTCGAATATGAAGAAGTGGCACGATAGGATTGGGGAAATTCTGAAACATGCAGGCAAGATTGGTGGTGATGACTCGAGTTCGCAATTTATTCGTGACGCAACCTTCTGGCATCCCGATGATCCGTTAGACGAGGGAGAACTTGTAGGTTGGATATTTATCAATGAGGATAAAGGTAAGAGGATGAAGTAGGGTAGGTAAATAGTAGAAGCGACACTCTTGTCGCTTGAACTTTCGTATTTCAAAGACGCTTCGCAAGCGACAAGAGTGTCGCTTCTACTATTTCTTAAGTTAATTATTAACAGGAATGAAACCACCATTAATAGCCATAGATGGACCTGCTGGCGCTGGTAAAAGTACTACTTCGCAGGCAGTTGCCAGGATACTTGGAATTCCATATCTTGATACCGGAGCGCTCTATCGTGCTGCTGCCTGGTATTTCTCAAAAGCTAATGTGAATATAAAAATGGCTTCTGCTGTTAATAAACAGATAGATAAATGCCAATTAGAATTCACGGAAGGAGTAATCGGCACCCGTATCTGGATTGATAAAAATGAAATAACAACTCAACTAAGATCACAGGAACTCACTAAGAGGGTTGGGCCAGTATGCGAATTACCGGCTGTACGAGAATGGCTGATTGGATTGCAGCGAGTGTGGGCAGAGCGTGGTTTTGGTGTTATAGAAGGCAGGGATATTGGAACAGTTGTGCTTCCGCGAGCAGGTCTTAAAATCTACCTGACCGCTAGTCCTGAGGTACGTGCCGGTAGGCGTGCCATCGAATTGGGTATTAATGATGATAAGCAGGAACTTACAAAACTGACAAATGAGATAGCTCAACGGGATAAAAGAGACTCGCAACGCCCGGAATCACCGATGAAACCGGCAAAGGATGCCATTATTCTTGATACAAGTGAGTTAACTTTTAGTGAGCAGGTTGAAAAAATAGTATGCCTGGTAGGTGATCGCTTTAATCTGAAGATTTATTAATACTTGAAGTTTCATAACAATCAAACAATCAAATAATGAATCCCGTTTTTAATGTATATAGAAACAAGACCAATATATAAACTAAGTCAATATATTTTAACTATCACATATAAGATATTATTTGGATTAAAAGTATTGGGAAGAGAAAATGTTCCGTTAAGCGGTCCATTCATCTTGGCTTCAAATCATCAATCCTGGTTTGATCCTCCGATGATAGGCGCTGGTTGTCCGCGTGAAATCCATTATGCTGCGAAAAAAGAGCTCTTTAATATCATTATATTGAATAGAATCATTAAATACTATAATTCAATTCCGATAAGACGAAAGGGATTTGAAAGACAAGCTTTGGTAAAGTTAGGCAAGGTTCTTGATTCAGGAAATGGTATGATAATATTTCCAGAGGGACACCGGTTCCTTGATGAGAAGCTTCATCCTCCTAAAGCTGGTGTAGGAATGTTAGCGATACGTCATCGTGTTCCTATCATTCCAGTCTATGTCAATGGCAGCGCCCGGTTGTTTTTTCAGGTATTTAAACGAAGACTCACCTTGAAATATGGCAAAGCAATAACTCCTGAAGAAATAAGTAAATTTATTGTCAGTGGAAAAAAACAACATAAGGCTTTAACAGATAAAGTAATGCGACATATTGCGGAGACAGGTGGCGTAGAACCCCCTGAAAGCTGCACAAACGCTTAATCTTAAAAATATTATTAATCATCAAAACCAACCTCGTCTCACAACAAGAGTTGCGTTGGGTGTTAACTCCGACGTAATTACGGTGGGGTCGAGCATTTTTAGCATTTAAAGGAACAAAATGAGTGACGAACAACCAAAATCGTTAATCGAACAGTCCGGCAACGAAAACAACGATAAAAACGAGCCTGACAAACCTGACAACGACAAAGTAAAACCAGATTCAACATTAACTGAAGAAGTATCTCATGCTGCTTCTGAATTAAAGCCTGAATCTGCACCAGAACCAGAATCTGAATCTGTACAAGAACCTGTGCTTGAAACTGAGCCTCTACCTGAATTTGCGCCAGAGCCAGAATTTGAAGAGTTAATTTATGATTACGATCAAATTCCACAGGAGGAAGATTATACTTCAGATCAGCGTACCGAATTGGAAGCTAAGTATGCTGATACTATGAAAATTTTCAGATCCGGTGAACTTGTAGGTGGTAAAGTTGTGGCGATAAGTGAGAGTGAAGTCGCAGTTGACATCGGGTTTAAATCGGAAGGAAGTATCCCCTTAGAAGAATTCGATGACTTGAATTCCCTTAAAGTCGGAGATGAAATTGAAGTCCTGATTGATAGAATCGAAGATAATAAAGGAATATTAGTTCTTTCCAAGAAGAAAGCTGAGTTTACCAGGGTTTGGGAAAAGATCAATAATCTCTATCAAACGGGTGAGATGGTTGAAGCCCAGATTATTAGACGAATTAAAGGTGGTATGGTAGTCGATCTATATGGCGTTGAAGCATTCCTGCCCGGTTCGCAGATAGACGTTCATCCTGTACGCGATTTCGATGCACTCGTAAATGTATCAATGGATTTTCGCATCATCAAGGTCAACAACGTCCGAAAGAATGTAGTGCTTTCTCACAAAGTGTTGGTTGAGGAAAGTATGAGGGAAATTCGCACTAAAGTACTTGCCGAAATTAATGAAGGTCAAATAGTTGAAGGCGTAGTAAAGAATATTACCGATTTCGGTGTGTTTGTAGACCTGGGTGGTGTCGATGGATTGCTTCATATCACTGATCTTTCATGGGGACGCGTCACACATCCTTCGGATATTGTAACCCTCGACGAGAAACTCAAGGTTAAAGTGCTACGTTATGATAAAGATAAACAACGTATTAGCCTTGGTTTGAAGCAACTTAAGGAACATCATTGGGATGAGATCGAAAAGAATTATTCTATTAATGCCAAGGTCAAGGGCAAGGTTGTTTCGTTGGTTAAATATGGTGCTTTCGTCGAGCTTGAAGAAGGTGTTGAAGGACTGATACATATTTCTGAGATGTCCTGGACGCAGCATATCAAGCATCCTTCCCAGATAGTTAGCGTTGGTGACGAAGTTGACATCGTTGTGTTAAGTATTGAACGCGAAAACCGGAAAATTTCATTAGGTATAAAACAATGTGAAGCGGATCCCTGGGAACGACTTGAAGATACATATAAACGTGGTTCAAAACATCAAGGAACCGTTAGGGATCTCGTACCATTCGGAGCTTTTGTTGAGCTTGAGGAAAATATTGACGGTTTAATTCATATCTCCGACCTTTCCTGGATACGCAAGGTACGTCACCCCGGTGAAATTGTAAAGAAAGGTGAGGGAATCGAAGTTGTAGTCCTCAATTTTGATCGTAATGAACGACGCATTGCCTTAGGTCTGAAACAACTTGAGCCGGACCCATGGAACGGTTTCGAGCGAGAATATCCTATCCGTGCACGCAAGGAAGGGTCGGTAGTAAGGGTACTCGAAAAAGGTGTTGTGGTTATGTTGCCATTGGGCGTTGAGGGTTTTATTCCAAATTCTCAACTCGGTAAATCATTGGCGGACGTGAACAAAAAGAAAATCCACGAGGGTGATAATCTTGAGTTGGAAGTTATTGAATTTGATAAGGTAAACCATAGAATCGTACTATCACATTTCTTAATTGAGAAGGAAAGTGAGAGAAGTTCACACCGTGCTTATAGGGATACTACTGATAAGTCGAAAACTACGATCGGTGATATTGTACGTAGAGCAAAAAAAGAACCGGATAAGCAAAAACCACAACAAAAAGATGATAAACATGAAAGGGATGTTAGAAAGACAGATGAAACAACCATTGTTAAAAAACTAGAGAAAGTTGAAACCGCGACGTCTGCTGAGATTATAGATAGGCACGTCAAAAAGGTAGAAGTAGTAAGAACGACTGAATCGGGATTACCTATAGAAGCTGAAATTGTTGATGCTGAAATAGTAACTGCACCTGTTAGTGTTGTTAAAGACACAGTTGACATCCGGGAAATAACTAAAGAGGTTGAAGTAGGTGATATAGACAAAAAGAAAGAGGTTGCTAAGTCTGAAGTAAAGGATAAAACGGAAATTAAAACTGATGAAAAACCTAAACTTGAACCTGAGGAAGAAAAAGTAGAAGCGAAAGAAGAAGAAAAACCATTAGAGAAAACCGATAAGAAGCCTGAAGCTAAAACAGAAAAACCTAATGCTAAAAAGCAGGAGAAATCAGAGGATGTCAAAACGGAAGATAAACCTAAAGCAAAGGTGAAGCCTAAGATAGTCAAAAAAACTGTTAAAAAAGTTAAAGAGGAACCAGAGCCAGATATTAAGAAATCCGATGATAAAGATGGGAAGGTTGAAGAATTGTTGAAAGTTGAGAAAAAGAAAACTAAAACCAAAGCTGGTAAAAAAACTGAAACAAAGGCAACTGAAACAAAAACTGTAAAAGAGAAAAAAGCAGAATCTGAAGATCAGAAATCCAAGGCAAAAGCTAAAGAAGAAAAGAACAGCATTAAAGATGTTGATAGCGAAAACAAGATTAATCCAGAATCGCCTCCTGTTTCTGAAAAAAACTCAGAGAATATTGAAAAGGAGAGTTGAATCATTGGGAATTAGGTAGTGTCCCCCAATAGTTGTTGGGAGAATTCAAGCCTTGTCATTCCGCAGAAACCTGAGGATAGTTATTAAATATCAATAAGATGAGCATAGTTAGATTCCGGCTTCCATCGGAATGACATGACGTAAACACCTATAGAAACAATAAGGGACACCACTGAAATCTTTCAGCTTACGACGCCAGGTCTGATAGGTGTTCATAAGGTTGTGTTGATCGAGTAAGGTTAGTTACAACGCTTATGTTTAATAAAAAGGGAGTGACCTTTTGAAGGTCACTCCCTTTGTTTTGAATAGTTCAGAGTTCATCTCGAAACTTCGGGATATTTTCTATTACTTCAGCTTAATTATATCAACCTTAACGTCATTGATTCTCATCTTACGATTATTACCAAATAACTTTCCAGTGATATAACCGAATGTCATCGCCCAGATATGAAACATTCTAAGTGGTTGAAAACCAAATTTGATTTTCTTGTAACGCAGACTATCCCAGTTCAATATCAGACAAGCAAGTGATGCTAATGCTTTTAAAAGGATATTGAACAACCTCTTTGGTTTTGTTTCTTCACGCCAATTTTCATCTTTGAACAAGGATGCAATTTGCGCCTCACCTTTACCATACCAGTAACCACGTTTCAACATCATTATTAAATTCCCTGGTGGTGGATGATAAACACCAGCGTTGGCTGCTAAAACAACTCGACCGCCAGCACTTCTTATTCTATCTCTAACATCTGCATCTTCACCTGACGTAAGTCGTTCGTCAAATTCTTTAATCTTCGTAAAATTATTGCTTCTGATACAACAGCATAAACTATACGCCTGAACACTGTCTTTAGTACTTTTAGGAATGCTTACTATATTTTGAGGTATCTGTTTTACATAAGCTTTCTGAAATTGAGAGGAAGAAAGCGGTAATTGTATCGCAGCAGCGCTCCACCAAACCGAATCATCGCATTCCAAGGCTTTTACTATTGCTTCAAGAGTATTATTATGACAAGGTATACCATCATCATCAGCAAATATCAATAAATCGGCAGTTGTAGAAGCTGCACCGAGATTTCGTGCTATGGAAGGATTTGAGGCGCCTCGAATGACAATCAGCTCGTCCGGCAACCAGCTTTGATTTCTCCACCTTTCAAGAAACACCTTCTCACTAACCCCTCTATCACCTATTCGAGTAGGAATTATCATTGCAGAAGATAACTTATCTATGGAGTTCTTTATTTTATCTTTATTGTTTATCGACATTCCCTTGTAAAATAGAATTATCTCTCGCGTATTCATTACGTTGGAGTGCGCAAGCCATGCTTACGTTGTTTACACTGCACATAATCACTACACAAGGCGCAAGCATGGCTTGCGCACTCCAACGTAATCACCCGGAGATGTCATTTTTCATTCGCTGTTGAGTCGTCCGCGACATGGCGTTTCCCTTTAAAATACGCACTCACACATTACTTCTTAATACAAAATGCCGCTATCTGGTATCCCTGAATTCCAATATATTGCATCAATCCCAAACTCCATTCCAGTGAATTACAAATAATGCTGCTATCCGGTTCTTTTTGATTGAGTCCCAGTGAATACAATGGGTCTTTCACTCCGGCTTCTAACTGTAATACATTAAATCCCGATCTTGTTAGTAACCTACGTAGCGAATTCCTGTTAAAATATAAAAGATGTTCGGGAGGGCGGAAAAAAAAGTCTCGACAACTACTTGAAAGCTTGTTTCTAAGTTTATTTGTATTTGGTGTTGATAAACAGAACAGACCGTTTGGTTTAAGCCAATTATGTATTTTTTCCAGGCATCCAGATATATCCGGAATATGTTCGATGATTTCCTAGGCGGTAATTACGTCAAAATGGTTATCAGGATAATTCTGTTCTTCAATTTTTCCGACCTTTACCTTGGCGCCGCTTGATTCCTGAGCGATCTTCGCTGCTTCGGCGCTGATTTCAATGCCGTGTAATTCCCAATTGCCTTGCTGTATTGCCCGTGTATCATTACAAAATGTTTCCAATATCTCAACCCTTACACGCCACAAATTCAATATTCGTGGCAAGATATTTCATAAAAGTAAAGGTTGTCATGAACTGGTCAATCTTTTCGAAAGTGTGATATTTAGGATACTTCACGGTGTTTTTAGGGAAAATCTGCCGGTGCCAGAGGTCGGGAATTTTGAAATCGCATTCTTTCATAAGCTTGTATATTAGCGATTTACGATATAATCTGTCGTGATAATAGTTACCTTTTAAATGAGCTAATCGTTGAGTCCATGAAAGGAAATACGGCAGAAAAAAACAGAAAAACAGACCATTTGAAGTCAATATCCGGTTGATTTCTCTAAGAGAATTCAAATCATCCGGAACGTGTTCAAGAACGCCGAAACTGAGTACTACATCGAAACTGTCGTCCTCGTAAGGAAGTTTGTACTTGTGTTCAAGCGGATCAATCAATATTCCGGTTTTGTCGATTATGGGTGTTTCCTGTCCGAAGCTTGAGTCATCCTCTTGAACTCTGACATCACAACTAATCGGATTCGCTCCAAGTTTTTGCATTAACCAGGTGACATGTCCTTTGCCACATCCCCAATCCAGGATTCTCATATCATTGAATTTTTTATTAAAATGGCTTTCTGAAATGGTTTTAACATATTTAGTAAGATAAAGATAGATATTCTGACTTGCAGGATTCTCAAGAAACCAGTGAGAAGGATGATTTTGAGCAATTTCGCATAAATATTTGTCCAAATGCAGCCTTTCCTGGAAAGTCTTCTTGCGGATCCTTGAATAGTCAATGCTCATTAATTGTTACCTCGTTTGGAAAAACCTTCCTGTCATTTTCATCTGGAAAAATGTTATAAATAATTATCGTAGCGCTGGCGTCTCGCCGGCAAGGTTCTTAAATGCCGGCGAGACACCAGCGCTACTTTGAGATTATTTTGTACCGAAATGATTACGAATAAATAAGATGTCGGTTTTGTTTATCCATCTTGCAATTAGAACGAAACTGAAAAACAACGCTGGTGTTATGAATAAAGCAGGTAATAAGTTTAAATCCAACAACTTGACTATATATCCGGCAGCAAATGCACTTAGAAGAGGTACTATCAGAGTTTTAAACCATAATTTTCCTGTATAATTTACTTCTTTTACCATAAGCGTAATCGGAAAAATAACAATGTTTGTTATAAGAACCACCCAGGCGGCTCCGACGATACCGAATTCAGGGATAAGAACAAAACATAAGATAATACAGACAACCGCTTGTATAGCATAGAAGTACATTAGTAATCTCTGTTTTCCCGATGCTAATAAAACAGCAGCGAGAACGCCTCCGGTGAAGATTAGAGCAGTAGACCATATTAAATATGTTAAGACTGGTGCTGAAGCAATGTAAGCTTCTCCGATTAGTAAGACCATAATAGTCTCGGAATGAGGGTAAATAACCGCAATAATTGGAAAGGAAACGATAAACATTGCCTTGTAACATAGTTTAACCAGATAGTAATATCTGTCTTTTGATTCCTTATAAGTTTTTGAAAGTATAGGTAATAAAGCGGCAATAAACACTGTAGCAATTATGCAAAGAGCTTCCACTAGTCTCATAGGAACGGCATATAAACCAACTTCAATCTCCGAATGAAAATGTTGCAGCATTAACAGGTTAATCTTAGTGAAGATCATTCCCAGTCCACCGGAAATGGCGAGGGGCCAGACCTCCCTTAGCAAATACCTGATAGTATCAACATCCCATCCAGGCAGCATCCGATACTTATACTTTAGATTTAGGACGCCTTGCATCCCTGTAGCGCTGAACTCTGAGAACGTTTGCAGAATGATGACTGCCGTGACACCTATTGTGATATGCTTGAAATTAAGATTAAACAAGCTGCCTGAGTTATCAGAAGAATCCTTAAGTATCCATAATACTAACAATCCTAAAAACAATATCCTCCCAGCAAGATTGACAGCAGAGGCTGATGTCATACGAAAATCTACTTGATAAGGTACATCCCATACAGTCCGAAATGAAGCTATCGAGAAGGATACAAACAGAGTCAGCGCAGCAATACAGGATACCCACCTGGGCAGGTCGGTAAGATTGAAGAACAGGAATACAAAACAGGCGAGAAGGAATGTAAAAACACCGGCTATCAGCTTTAAAGTCAATCCGTTTCGGTAAATAATATCGCGTCGGTCGGGCTGGGAAGCCATATCGCGAACCAGGATGTCGTTAAGACCGTTGACGTTGAACAGCGTGAGAAAAATCAACATCCCATAGAGAAATGAATACCTGCCGAAATCCTCAGGTCCGAGCATTCTGCTGATTATTATGAAAGTAACCAACGTCGCAATCTGGCTTGAGATGCGCAGGACGAACATCCCTCCCATTGAACTGCCGACGCTGGGGAGTTTATTTGAATTTATAGTGTAGATTTCTTTAAGTTATTTATTCTCAATGGGGAGGGCAGACATTCCTGTCCGCCACATTATCCGCTAAATTCGTTTAATTTGCTGTGAATCTCGTCCTCGTCTGATTCAATTCATAACAGATTAAACGGGTTAAACAGATATAATAGCAGATTATTCATTAATTACAACATCACAACATCACAATATTACAATATCCCCAACACTTCCAAATTCTTCGCATATCCTTCCATTTCACCCGGAGTTTCCAACAAACCGGGTATATCTGCAAATCGTTTATCATTCAGTAACAGTCTGAACGCTTCAATGCCAATCTTCCCGTCACCGATATTTTCGTGCCGGTCAACGCGGCTGGTTAAATCTTTCTTTGAATCGTTGAGATGAAAGGCGTACAATTTATCCAGACCGATGACATCGTCGAACTCTTGAAATACCTTGTCATAAGCATCTTTATCGCGAATATCATAACCGGCTGCGAAGATATGGCAGGTGTCAACGCAAACGCCCAATCTTTCATCACAATCAATGAGTCTAATCAATTCCGCTATATGTTCAAAGCGATAGCCGAGATTTGAACCCTGACCGGCGGTGGTTTCGAGCAGAACTCTCACTTTGGCGTCTGGTGTCTGATCGAACAATATTCTCACAGATTCAGCTACTCTTTTCAAACCAATTTCTTCGCCTGATTTCATGTGCGAACCGGGGTGTGTAACTAAATAAGGAATTTGCAATTGGTCGGCGCGGGTTATTTCATCGAGGAAGGCTTCTCGCGAGCGGTTTAGTTTTTCATCAGTAATTGCACACAAATTAATCAGATACGAATCGTGTGCAACAGTATACCGAATGCCGCATTCCTCGCAGTTCTTCAGATAGCGGTCAATCTCCTTATTGTCGAGTGCTTTCTGTTTCCAGCGATTCTGGTTCTTGGTGAATATTTGAAAGGCATGAGTCCTAAGCGTCTTTGCATGCAATGGAGCTTTGGAAACACCACCGGATGTTGAAACGTGTGCGCCTAATATCATTTATTTATGTCCATAATATAAGTGACCGAGTAGGACAAACATTCTTGTCTGCCTTTGAGTGCGAAAGTGCAAAAGTGTGAAAGTAATTGATGGGCACTACGAACCAAGACAGACAGGAATGTCTATCCTACCCATTGACTACAGTTGTGAATAACGCCGCTGCAATCTCACTGATTACCTTACTGCCCTTTTCCTCGATAGCCGTACCAACCACAATCACTCTGGCGCCGTTTTTCGCCGCTGTTTTCGCACCTTCTGAATTAATAATTCCACCGCCAACAATCACCGGAATTGAGACCGATTGGGATACTACCTTAACCATTTCCGGTGGAACGGGCATCTTAGCGCCGCTGCCGGCTTCAAGGTAGATGACTTTCATCCCAAGCAGTTCAGCAGCCTGGGCGTGTGCGGCGGCTATCAGAGGTTTGGTGCGAGGGATCGGGCGGGTGTTGGATACGAATTCCGCCGACGTGGTTGTTCCGGATTCAATCAATAGATATGCAGTTGATATGGCTGGCAGTCCTATACTGGATATAATCGGCGCAGCCTGAACCTGTTCGCCAATCAGAAATTGAGGATTTCGTCCTGAAAGCAACGACATAAACAGGATACCGTCTGCGTAACGAGAAATCTGCCTGCTGCTGCCGGGGAAGAGGATTACCGGTATGTTAACGTCTCGTTTAATACTCTGGACAACCTGATCGAAAGCATCATTAAAGAGGAGACTGCCGCCGATCAGGATTGCTGAAGCCCCACCTTCTTCAGCATTCATCGCAACCTTTACCAATTCGTTATGGGGAGCTTTATCCGGATCTATCAGAACCCAGAGTCTTGTTTGATTATCTTCAGGAAATAACCGCCTGTATAAACTCAATTTCTATCCGTGTTTTGGTGTAAATCTGGGGACAGTATACCTATTTTCATAAAGAGTTTTAAGTTTTTTAAGGACATAAGATAAAATAGGTATACTGTCCCCAGATTTATTACAGTGTTTCTCTTACGATCTTTAGGAATCCGTCAATCGCGAGATTCAATTTATCCGGTGATTTCGTGCCTGCCGTAGCCATGTGGGGTTTACCGCCACCTCCGCCACCAGCGAGCCGGGCGGCTTTACTTACCAATTCACCGGCTTTGAGCTTCTTCTCTTTGATAAGTGCGTCTCCGACCACACAGCATAGTTGACCGGCGCCTGATGCAACCTGACCAGCTAACAGGGCAACCGCGTGGCTGTTGCGAGCCCGTATCTGGTCACCGATCAACTTCATACGGTCTATCTCAATCCCCTTGAACTGTTTGGAGATGATGATAATTCCATCAATTGTTTCAGCATCGGAAAGCAATTTCATTGCTGTGCTGTCCGCCCAATTCTTCAGGAGTTTTTCAAATTCCTTCTCAAGCGAGCGTTTTTCTTCCAGTGTCTTTTCCAGCTTCAGAACCGGATCGCTGCCGTGTGAACCGAGCAGATTTGCAATTTCATTGAGGCTGTTCCTTTGAGCCAATGTCAATTTAAGTGCTGCTTCACCTGTAACTGCTTCAATCCTGCGCACACCGGCAGATACAGCGCTCTCTGAAGTTATTCGAAACAAACCGATCTGACCGGTTCTGTCAACGTGTGTGCCTCCGCATAATTCCCGTGAGTAAGGATTATCTTCCGATCCGATATGCACAATCCGCACTTTCTCACCATATTTCTCACCAAACAGAGCAGTAATCCCGTCTGAAAGAGCTTCCTTGTATGGCTTGACATACCACTTTACAGGATAATCCTCGCGGATGGATTGGTTAACCATTATTTCAATCTGTTCTAACTGCTCAGGCGATAGTTTCTCGAAATGTGTGAAGTCAAAACGTAGATGATCCGGCGCTACCAGCGAGCCTGCTTGGTTGGTGTGCATTCCGAGATGCTTTCGTAATGCTGTATGCAATAGGTGTGTTGCAGTATGGTTATATTGAACAGACAGACGAAAACCTTTATCAATTTCAATAGTAACAACATCACCCGGATGGGGCGGTGAGCAGTTTTTCCATTTAACTCGGTGTGTTATGACATCACCAACTCGCCCGACTTCGGTAACCTCGTGTTTATTGCCATTCCACTCAATCCAACCGTGATCGGACACCTGCCCACCCGCTTCAGCGTAGAAAGGAGTACGATCCAGAACCAATTCAAGCGTTCCTTTTTTTTCTTCAATAGCTACTACTTTAGCGCTTACTTTATAATCAGTATAACCCACAAACTCGCTCTTCAATCCCATCGTAAATTCACCGCTTATCCCGTCGAATTTACCCTCGCCTCTGGCGCGGACACGTTGCTCTTTCATCAACTCATCAAAGCGGTCAACACCGATAGTCAGCTTGCGTTCACGAGCCATTAACTGCGTCAAATCGAGCGGAAATCCGTAGGTATCATATAGTTTAAATGCATCATCACCGGGGATGACGGTTGATTTTTCTTTCCTGACCCTTTCAATAACGCCGCCGAACAGCTCAAGTCCCCGTCCGAGCGTTCTGGTGAAGCTCTCTTCTTCAGCCTTGATGACGCCGGTAATATGCTCGTAGCGGTCTTTGATTTCGGGATAGGCATCGCCCATAATCTCGACCAACGGATCGACCAATTTATAGAGGAACGGCGTTTCCAATCCTATCTCGCGTCCATAACGTGCGGCTCGGCGCAGGATGCGGCGCAGTACATAGCCTCGTCCGTCATTGGATGGCAGTACGCCGTCTGCCAGGGCGAAGGATAACGACCGCACGTGATCAACAGCTACCCGGTGGGGAATGCCTCGATCATCAGGTTGATAATCAACGCCTGAAATATTAATCAATTCGGAAAGTATAGGTCTGAACAGTCCGGTTTCGTAATTGGAGTTGACGTCCTCCAATACTCTACAAAAACGTTCCAGCCCGCCGCCGGTGTCCACGTGACGGCGCGGCAGGGAATGCAGTTCCCCTTTTTCATCGTGCCTGTACTGTATAAAAACGAGGTTCCAAAGCTCAACGATTCTGCCGCAATCACCGTTGACTTCGCATTTATGATCTTTGTCATCCTTTCGACTGCAAAATTCAGGTCCTAAATCATAATGAAGCTCGCTGCAAGGACCGCAAGGACCGACTTCCCCCATTTCCCAGAAGTTATCCTTTTTACCGTGATAAGAGATACGATCCTTAGCAATGCCGGTTAATTCCAGCCAGGCTTTACGCGCTTCATCATCGGGAGGAACCTTGTCATCTCCCTTATAGATGGTTGCATATAGTCGGTTCGGATCGATTTTCCAGACACCCGTAACCAGTTCCCACGCCCACTGTATCGCTTCCTGCTTGTAATAATCGCCGAATGACCAGTTGCCGAGCATCTCGAAGAATGTATGATGATGCGGAGAAGGACCGACCTCTTCCAGATCATTATGCTTGCCGGATACGCGTATGCACTTCTGCGAATTGACAGCGCGCGTATACGGACGGGAGCCTTGTTCGAGGAACACGTCCTTGAATTGATTCATACCGGCGTTTGTGAATAGCAGCGTTGGATCACCGGAGGGAAGAACAGGTACGGATGGTATGACCGTATGTCCTTTTTCGCGGAAGAATTCAATGAATTGACTGCGGATTTCAGATGGTTTTAACATATATGTTTTCTTTGTGTCTCTGTGGTTTACTTATGCTTACAAGCCTCAATAATTTCCCTCAACACCCGATCAGCCTCCCCCTTAAGTGTCTGGCATCCCCCTGCGCCCTTATGTCCGCCGCCGCCATATTTGGACAGTAATCCACCGACGTTTATGGTGGATGTATCATTGAATATATTGCGTCCAACAGAAATCGATTCCTTTTCCTCATCGTGAGTATATTTCATTATCCTGACCCATATATCACATTCGGGGAACAGCGTAAAAGCGAGGAAACGGTTGCCTAATACACCGTTCCATCTGTTTCTGAAGTCGGTTACTAAAACGTTGGCTTCCATATCGGAGTAAAGACCGAGCACTTCACCGTATTCGGAATTAATTTCCTGGTAGTCGAAACAGCGTTTGCTTACTTCTTCATCGTTCATTAGAGTTCGGAGGTTGTTTCCACGCAGCAGTTCGATGAGTCTAAGCCAATAAGGTTCGTCTTCCTTCAATCTGCCGTCTATAGTCAATGAAACAAGTATGTATCCTTTGGGATCGCGTAGTTCCTCAGCCGTTAAGATTGCTCCGTCAATACGGTCGGTAATATCAACTAATTCAGCGTAATCGACCAACTTACCTTCATTGTAATACTTGTAAATCACCATTGCAGCCGATTGTGCAACCCACCAGGAACCTCGGAAATCTTCGTCAGCCGTATTGGAAATATGATGATCAAACCACATTGCACAGCCGGAGCGATAGGGAAGATTAGCGATTATATCGTCGGCAGTAATCTCAAGTTCACCGTGCTGGAATGGACCAGGTTCAGTAAATTGATACCGATCCACTTTTTCAGCCACACTCAGTAGTGCAGCAGATACTAAGCCGTCAAAATCGGCTCTCGTTGTTACTCGGTAAATGATAGCCTCCGGGTTTTTATTACACAGGCAGAGATGCCAATGTTACTATTGATTGTTTGATTGTTAAATTGTTGAATTGCTAAATTGTTAAATTGTTACAATGCTGGGTTCCCAAAACAATCAAACAATCAAGCAGTTTAACAATTTACAATTTGAATCTACAAATTCATAAAAAACAAAGCCCCCCCCAACACCATTATTATAAAAGCTCCAACCAATTCCAATGAGTAATTTAAGGCTAATTTTGCCTTTTTCTTTCTATCGAGGATTCTTAATGAACTCTTTTTCAAATATATCGTTATAATACCAACTGATGTTATAGTAACCGCCATTCCGGCAGCCATAAAAAACGCCAGCATAATTCCTAACGGCAGCGCATCCAAAGATAATGAGAATAGCAATAGGATAACTGTTCCCGGGCAAGGCACCAACCCGATTGACAATGCTAACGTTAAAGCCTGCTTATCCCTTATCGCTTCTAATTGAGTCGTTTTATCCTTATTCCTAAGTATATTCTTCCAAAGGCGCGAAAAGAACAAAAATGCCCCTATTACCGTAATCATCCCGAAACTGATAAGTTGAAGAACTCGTGAAACATCATCAACTTTCTGAAGGATGAACTTTTCAACTATAAAATGAAATATCAACACTAATAATACAGCCATACCTGCGTGGATAAAAGCAAGCATATTGCCAAGCAGCAATCCCTTCTTAATATCCGGTTTTTCAGAAAGGAAGTATGAAAGTATAAATATCTTGCCGTGTCCTGGACCCGATGAATGAATGACGCCGTAAAGAAAAGCGAGGAAAAGAATTAACGCCAACGCCCGCTTTGATTGATGTTCCTGAATATCTCTGCTTAACCGTGCAATATCTCCTCTTAATTTACGTTGAGTCTTTGATATTTTTGCAATATACTGTTTCCAGAACTTAGGTGATTTAACTAATTGTGAACTTTTATCCTTTGTAATTGGTTTTTCCGAATCCGATTTATTAGATAATGAGAAGGGATCTTGAGCGGCGCTGTATTCGACTGTAAAGAGAAATGCAGTTAGTAAAACGAAAGAGAACAACTTTCTCATTTGTTTTGAAAGGTTAAAATAACTTCTTCAGGCGTCACCTGACCATAGTAATAATCCTTATTCTGATTACCGGATACTTTAACTTTGTAATTGAATGCAGCAGCATTTGCATCCTCTTTTACGTTGACATTATTCAAATCGAAATCGATATAGTAGGTTTCATCATACGCAGTAAATCGGACTTCACGCGTGGTGGAGGCTGTCTTAACCGGACAGGGAATGTTAAAACTGAACTCAACAACCATCTCATCCTGGATCACAGCATTGAAATCAGTGATTGATTCAAAATTAAATACTTTCCTGTCAACTTCGATATAACTGAAATAGTGGTATTTCTTCTTAATATCAGGCAGCATTTTATCTATAATAGTAATAGTTTCAACGGAATCAAACCGATGATCTTTGTTTTCGTCATATACGTGCATAATAGCGGTACTGTACATATCATCAAACTTCCAGGTGATTCCAATCTTATCCAGTCCGCTGGAATCGAATGATAAATCAACTATATAGTCAATGAAGACATGCGGATGTGAAAACGATGGTTTAACCCAAATACATAGCAATATAAGTAAAATAAATCGAATTTGTAGAATGTTTCCTCCCATTGTAATTCTAACTGATGTTACACCGGAGTGTGCAAGCTTGCTTGTGCAGGTTTTACCGGATATTAGCCTTAAAACAACCGCAAGCAAGCTTGAGCACTCCGGAAAAAATATTGGAACTACATCTGCGAAAAAACAGGACCTCCACCACCTTCCGGTGGCGTCCAGGTTATATTACCATACGGATCTGCAATATCACAAGTCTTGCAGTGCACGCAGTTTGAAGGGCTGATCTGTAAATGTTTCTTGCCGGTTTGCTCATCATCAACCATCTCGTAAACTGAAGCGGGGCAGAAGTTTATGCAAGGATTACCATACTCTTCGGTGCAGCGATCATTACAGATGTTTATATCTGTAATTCGCAGGTGTGCAGGTTGGTTTTCCTCGTGTTTGGCGCCGGAAGCATAAACATCGGTCAGTTTGTCGATTGTTAATTCACCGTCGAATTTTCTCTCTATGGGGAGCCGCGCCGAAGGCATTTCAATCAATTTCTTCATAGCGAGGTGATCCGGTTCGGAATTCAAACGTGTGGTGAAGCCTCTGCCGCCGGTCAGCATCTGAGCGCCGAAATGGACCATTCCGGCAATCATCCCGTTATCGAATCCCTGGTGGAAGTTGCGAACCTGCCATAATTCCGTAAAAGCCCAACTCTTGCGGTAACGGCTGTGATAATTAGAAAGCGTTTTGGTTGAATAATCCTCTTTATTCAACGCTTCAAACGCTGTTTCCGCTGCCATTATGCCGGTTTTCATGGCAAGGTGAATGCCTTTTAATCTAAGACTATTTAGAAAACCAGCTGTATCTCCGATCAGCATCAGTCCATCGTGATAGAGCTTGGGCATGGCAAAGTATCCGCCTTCGCCGATAGTCTTAGCGCCGTAGCGAATCATTTTACCGCCTTCAAGCAGCGAGCTTACCAATGGATGACGTTTGAAGTCGTTAAAAGCGCCGTGCGGATCGAAACGAGGGTCCTGGTAGTTCAACGCTGAAGCCAGTCCGATAGAGATCAGTTCGTCGGACATTGCATAGATAAAGGAACCGCCGTACTGCCCCATTCCGAGAGGATACCCCAGCGTATGATAGACCGTACCCGCTTTCATCCTGCCTGTCGGAACTTCCCAGAGTTCCTTCACTCCGGTGAGATAATTCTGCGGGTTTTTGCCTTTATCAAGATTTAGTTGTTTGACCGTTTCTCTCGTCATTGATCCGCGTGGACCCTCGGCAAGTATAGTGATATTTGCACGCAACTCCATACCAGGTTCGAAATTGCCCTTGGGTTTGCCGTCCTTGTCAAGTCCTTTATCATCTGTAATAATACCCTTGAACAGACCATCCTCAATTATCGGAGCGCTGCCTGCCATACCTGTAAAGACATCAATCTCTTTTTCTTCTGCGATATTTCCCAGCCACTTGACGAGTTGATTCAGCGAAACGATATAGCAGCCGTGGTTGTTCATTGAAGGAGGCGTATATGGTATTCCGAAGGTGCCTTTCTCTGACAGATAGTATAAATTTTCCTTCTTAACCTCAACGGTGAGTGGAGCTTTCCGTTCTCGCCAATCAGGAATCAATTCGTCTAAACCCTTTGGATCGAGAACTGCGCCGGAAAGTGCATGATCGCCGAGTTCAGCGCTCTTTTCAATTATCATCATAGTGAACTCATCCGATGCAGCCGCGCCCTTGAGTTCACCTTTCGCTCTTGCTGTTTCTATAAGATTAGTCAGATGGATAGCTGCTGCCAATCCTGCCGGACCAGCGCCGACGATGAGAACGTTTGTGTCCATTGATTCGCGTTGTATTTCCAATATAGCTCCTGATTTGTTAGTAGATGCGACACTCTTGTCGCATGTTTTTTTATCCGCAGATTAAATATATTATGCAGATTATACAACACACTTGTCGTATGTTTGTTATCCGCAGATTACACAGATTACACAGATTATGCGACAGGAGTGTCGCAT
>JAVCDD010000055.1 GCA_030765125.1 Candidatus Hatepunaea meridiana | reverse complement strand
TCAAATCGAGCAGCTGGATCTCGCTGAGATCAATCCGGACGGTTCAACGCTCAACATGCCTTTAAGACCTTTCCCGATCATGAGGCTAATTTATTATCTGTTAACCTATTAGCGCACATGGTTTGCAATCAGGAACATGAAGCTCCCGAATGGTCGTGATTGCAAACCGACGAAATCCATTTGTATTAATTTCATCAGAGCTAAAATATGACGGACGACCAAGTCAGCGCAGTTTCTTGAGAGATAAACTCGAATTTGGATTACGAAGACAGCAAAGGCGTAAGCCTTTATGGATGGGAGATATCGAAGACGGTGTCTCCCATTTTTTATGCCCTGATCATCCGACATGGCTGCTATCACAACGGTATGAAGTGACAGTAGGTGAAAAACAACAAGCACTTAAGGAATTATCGGATCGGTGGCATCAAGGACTTGCCGATGGCACTTACACAAACCGAGCAGATATTGTTCATCAGTATGACTGTAGTCGAGCTTGGGTGACGAGAGTTCTTGGAAATAGGTTTGCCCATTATCAACAATAATTTATAAGTATCGTTTTTATAAGTATGTATAAAATGAAGTAAATGAAAAGTGAATAAAAAGAGGAAGAAAATAAAAATGTGCTATTGAATCAAACACTCTATAATGGATAGTTATCTCATTCATTCAACCGGTTTCATCACAAGACGAAAGCCGATTTTATTAGAACGTTTATTCGGTTCAGCGTATCCTCGAGCAGCGGAACGACACTTGCTGGCATAATCATAGCAACTGCCTCCGCGGAGAATCCTGTGTTCTGAAAAAACCAACATCGCTGTGCCATCTATGGGAGCTTTCTTGTAACTGTTGTGATAGTGATCCCAACACCATTCTGCAACGTTGCCGTGCATATCATACATACCTAATATATTGGATTTCTTCAGGGCAACGGGGTGTATATCTTCTGGAAAAACACGTTTTGTAAACCATCCTGCAACGTCCAAATCTCTATAACTATTACCAGTATAAAACCGAGTTGTCGTATAAGCACGACAAGCATACTCCCACTCCGACTCTGTTGGAAGACGATAGATTCTGGTCGAATCACTTTTATTCAGAGTCTCGATAAATTTTTGAACATCCTCCCATGAAACAAAGTACATCGGAAAAGAGTTGCCAACGCTATTCTCCAATATAATAGAATCTCCAGCCAAGGATACTTGATCATAAATTGACATACCTATGATTCTTCGCCACTGTTCTTGTGTTACTTCCGTTTTTTGCATCCAGAATGACTCAATAGTAACTTCACGCACATATTGTTCATCTGTACTGCTGTCTTCACATTTTACTTTTGACGATCCCATATTGAATGTCCCACCTGGAACATACACAAACGAAGCTGCTAATATATCCGATTCGATTTCTTCTAATTCCATGTGAATCAAATTTAAATGCACAATCTGTTCCGGTTCTATTATAATTGGGAAATTCTTAAGTTTAAAACCCGAGAGGTACAAGCTCATTTCATGTTTTCCTGCACTGATTGGTCGGATAGTGTCTGGTGTAACTTTGTAAGTATCTTGTTTATCAAGGATAATCGATGCTCCATGAGGAATTGTGTTGATAATGAGAGTGCCCGGTTTTGGATTAAGTACGATTGTTACTGAAATCGGTTTATTCCGCATTATAACCACACTTGTGCTATCTGGATAGTAATGTTCTTTGAATGCAAACAATTTATATGCTCCAATCTGCAAACATTGTTTAATACCATCTGATCGGTTTGTTATACCAAGTAATTTATCACCGTCAAGTACAACTAACGCGCCATTTGGTTTCGTTATGACAACCAGATCACCCATAATTGGAATTAATTCAATATCCGGCAGTGGAGTTGTAGCATTAGGAATAATCCAGACAACTATAGTAGTGTCTTGATAACCTTCCTTCGAAATATACAATTCATATTTACCTTCCTTTATGTTTCCACTGCTATATGGAGTAGTTCCGAGTTTGTTCCCCTCAAGCCTAACAAGAGCCCCATTGGGAACCGTAGATATCTCCAGCGCTCCAAAACCCTGTCTAATGACTTTAACCTTTGGACGATAGTGAAGCTCAACGTAATCTCCTTTTTTAAACTCAAAACTATCTATCATTATAAATCGTGAGGTCTCTTTGCCAATCTTCGTAATTTCTATCCTGCCCAACTTAGATGTTTTAGAAAAGTATTTATTCATAGATTTGTTATAAACAGAATCCGGTCTCCATACAGATAGTTGTTGGTTCTCTATCAATCTTATATCTTGACCCGCATTAAGATACCGATTACTCTCCTTATCCTTAAAAATATAACCATTAAGTATGATTTCACTTAGTAACTCATTTGCCAGTCTGGGAATAGAAGACATAATGCTTTCCTCTGAATCTTCTATAATGTCATCTTTGCTAAGCTCGACCTCACCTGATAATATATCAACTAATCGAACCTCTATTCTTTGCCATTTTCTAATCGGTTCTATACAAAGGATGACAACCCATCGAGCATTAGTCAAATTTCCGAATGAGTCTCTTTTTGAACTATACGTAGTAGGATCAAGTATTTTCACCCATTCAGAAATGATCTTATCTTGATCAGGCGAGACTACCTCTACCCAGTTACTATTAACTAATTCCGTTCGTAGCGAGTTTGCAGCCGCGAGTGTCAGATCTGTTGAGTCTTTAGGTACTACAGAGATAACCAGCTTAGTCATTGCAGAAGTGTGATTGACTATTAGCAGAACGATCAGCCAACAACCGATCCACCAAAACCTGTTTTGAGACCATATAACCTTGTCCGACATACGTAAAATTCCTTATAATGCTATTGCCAGCAATACCGCGCCTGTAATAGAAGACAACATAGTGAATATAGTTGAAACCGTTTTATCAAGCTTATCTTTTGGTGGAAATGGATCGATTGACTCAATAAGTGGTGGATATATATAAACTACATGACAGAATTCGTCATTAACGGACACACCTAATTTCGGTTGTAATGGATTGTTATTACTATCGACATATCGAAAATAAGCCTTAGCAACAACATTTTTACTATACTTTTTTCGCTCCGAATACTGCATATCCTCTGTATACAGTTTGGTTTTAGTTTTCTTATTAAGGTTATCAGCTATCATAAATGGATCAGATTTATCCTTAGATGGAGCACGAATTTCAACGGCATACGTACTGTCAACCTTTTGACCATTGACCTTAAACGGTTGATCAGTTACTTTCACATCAATCAGTTTCTTACTGTTCGGTTCAATATCAATTCCGATGTTTTTACTTAAAACATATCGACTTGTATCATCGACGACCTGTGTATAACCACCATTTTTAACGTGCTTTTTTAGGTGTATCTCATGCCTGAAGTTGATATCGGATACAGCCTTATCGATTGTGCTAAAAAGGTTTGTAGTTCCTAAATCAGGCAGAATTACCAGATTTCCCTCACGAATACGACTCTCGTTGTGTACTTGGTATTCGGTATCAGGAGCTTTGAATGAATAGAATCCAGGCTGGGATAAGATTTTAGATGTATCCTTTATCTCTACTGGTGATCTCTTACTAATCTTCTTTTCATCCTCCCAGAAACCCCGAAACCATTTTGCTGATTTGGATGAGAAACTTGTGTTGTATAAAGGATCATTAGAAAGATTGTCTTGGTTTCTAGGTCCCAGGAGAGCCATCGATCGCTGCCAGATAGTATGTGCTGGAAGGAAAACCTCATCAGGATCAGGTGGGATTGACGTTTTAACTGGATAAAGATTGACTTCAATTGAACCTCCTGAGTTGCTATTTTGGCGGTAACTTTTTAGAATGTTTTGTAGATCTTCAGGATCAAAGTAATAGTTATCTGCATCGTTTGTAGTATAGTGTAATTTCAAGTTCGGAAGGTCGCGAGGGAAGCAATTCTTTACCCACGGTGCCAGCATTACCGAGACAATCGGTTTTCTGTCCGGTAATGCTCTACTGGTCATGTAGTTCATACTAGAAATCTTCAAATTATTCGTTTCAGGTCTGAGGGAGATGTCTGCACGGTCAAATTTGATATTAGGTTGATTAATACGAAATACCAACATAGTATCCAAGAAACTGATAAATTGCTTAAAGGTCAGGAAGCAAGTGTCTTCAGATGTTTTTGTAAGATAATCACATAAACAAATAGAATCAGGGAGAGCAGATGGAGACCATTTTCCTTCTTTTTTTTGACTCCCCTCAGCCGTTTTCTTGGCTTGAGTCTCAATTAATTCCTTTAATGCATTTGGTAGTGAATATGAGAGCTTAAACTCTCTCGAATGATTAATCTTGTCTAATTCATACTTCACAAACATCTTGGATTTTTCCCAGTCTATTTCTTGTCTATCGTTCCAAAAACGATAAAAACATAAGGAAGAAATATTATCTGGAACACGTTGTTTCCAGATTTTTTTTCTATCAGGGCTTTCCTCGATCCATTTTTTTAGACCTATCCATATTCTCGATTTATCCTTCAGATCAAAGCGATCAAAGCGGTCTTGCGTCCAGCCCGAATTCAATGAAAATAACGCAATAACACATAAAACAAGGGACTTTTTCAAATAATGTATCATTAAATGCTCCTTTTATTGTTTTGGAAGTTTATCAAAACTATCGTATAAAATTGCTCCAATGGCGTTATCAACCTGACTCGATGGTTTTGGATCATCGAATTTCCAATGATCTTCACTGATCAGAGAACAACAGTCTATGTAATATTCAACGACAAGTTTGACTTCTCCCCCATCCTCCTGCTT
>JAVCDD010000158.1 GCA_030765125.1 Candidatus Hatepunaea meridiana | reverse complement strand
TTTTGTCATTCCCGCGAAGGCGGGAATCCAGATAACTTATTGTTTCTCCTGGATTCCCGCCTTCGCGGGAATGACAAAAAGGGGTTAATATCCAGTAAAATGATGGTTTTCGGTCAGACACTATTTAAACTAAACGAATAAGTTACAAATATATTTAGCATAAGTCAAGCATCATAATGAGAATTACTTAACCTATTTGATACAACCGATTACCACGAATAATATCATCAACTTCCGATCCTACCATCAATCTAACCGACAATCCAACTGCTATTCTCTGACGAACAGTAGTTGAGGATATCTCAAGGCGCGGTATTTCCACGCGCAAAGCACGCTCTGCCCACCGATTATTCTCTCTGAAAGGATCAATCCCAGGACGCATCATCACTGCAACTTTAGCAATCGAGAAGATTGCCTCCGGATCATGCCATTCATCCATTTCGCTCAAAGCATCAGCGCCGATCAGGAAATGAAGCTTATATTCGGGTGATGGATATAGCTCTATCAACTTCTTCAGTGTATCAACGGTATAACTGATGCCTCCACGATCAATTTCAATTCGCGATAATTCAAAAAGTGGATCGTCACGTATCAAGGCTTGGATCATTTCACATCGAAGTTCAGCAGAGGCAGAGGTTCCGGCGAGTTTGCATGGTTGGGTTGCGGCAGGAATGACCAACAGTTTGCTTAGTCCTAACCACTCAGCAGCGATGCGGCTGCAGATAAAGTGAGCAATATGCGGAGGATCAAAGCTGCCACCGAATACACCAATATGAATTGCGTCATTAACCGTCGGCTGCATTATCCTTCATCTCGTTCAGTCTGAGTTGCGTCAGGTGTTAACACCTGATGCAACTTCTTAAGCGCTGATTCAGCTTTGGGTCGCCAGGGATGATCAGGATACTTGGAGATGAACATACGATATGCTGATTCAGCTTCCTCAATACGCTTATCATAGCTATAACTGACACCCAATTGATAAGCTGCTTTGGACGCCCAATCTGTATCATAGTACAAATCTATTAAATCATGAAAGTAGATTATCGCTGAAGGATATTCCTTCATTTTCAAGTAGATGACACCATTAGCATATTCCTTATGAGCCAATTTCTCACGGCAGCGCGCGATTGTTTCCTGTGCGTTTGCAACACGCGTCTTATAATCAGGATAATAGTCAATGAAAGCCTGGAGTGCTTCGATAGCTTTTATTGTGTAATCCTGATCAAGGGAATACTTCGGTGTGAGTTCCCAGTAACTTACACCGACCATATACATAGCCTCAGGAACAAGCGAACTGCGCTGAAAGCGTTGATACAACTGTTCGAAGGCATACGCGGCCAATAGGTAATCCTCGAGCCTGAAGTGCGATTGACCAAGTAGAAACTGAGCGCTGTCCACCAATGATGAACCGGAATAATTTAACGTATAGAAGTCAAAACCGGAAACCGCTTCCCGATATTTACCTTTATCATATTGACTCTTAATATACCTGAAACCATCTTCAGCATTCAGCTCTTCGAGCGGAACACGTTTGCTGCAACCTATTACAAATGTTATGAATAATAGGACTGTTATTAATAATCTTATATTTCTTGAAGTTGCATCAGGTGTTAACACCTGATGTAACGTTGATAATACTGTGTTTTTTCTAATGTTCATTAATTTCCTCGAACACTGTAAAGTGCATATATGGTTGCGCCTGCACCAATTGTGATCAGGCATGGAATGCCCCATTGACGGAACCAACCACTATTCTCTGTACTTGTTTGTTTTTTAATGTCCTCAACTTCAGTTAAAAATCCCGGCTTCCTGACTGCAGATGAGTTTGTATTTATGTCAAGAACTACTTTTTCAGTATTATTGAGAACCAATCTGCTAATTATTGTTTGATATTGTATAGAATCTATTGGAGTTAGATTCATACTACCAATTAGTAATAAGGATGTAATCAGCATATTTCTTTCACGCGTAGCCCGGCTTCTCCGAAGCCAGTGTTCATTATCGGTAATGTTGAAAGACCCCGGTTTCGGAGAAACCGGGCTGCGATACTTACTCTGTGTTCTCTGCTGTCTATGCGGTAAAAAATAACGTTACTTACGTATGGCGGCATATACCAAAAATATTCCATAAACCGCCGTAACAACCGCCAAAAACAGATCGCCATAAGTTACGTAAAAGGTTTTCACCTGACAAAGGGGAAGCTCGGAAATTGCACAGACAGGTATAAACCGCTCGGTTTTTTCAATTTCCCTTCCTAAATGGTCAATAAGTTGAGATATGCCGTTATTGGACGCTCGCACCATCGAACGCCGGGTCTCAATGCAACGAAAACGGCTTAATGCTGCAATTTGTTCCGGTTCAGTTGAATGACCATACCAGGCATCGTTGGAAACTGTTACTAACAGGTCTGCACCCCGTTTTACCGCATCGCTTGATATCCAAGGGAAAATCGCTTCATAACAGATCATAGCCGGAAAGCGAAAAACCGATTCATTCTGAGATACTTCAAATAACGTCTGTTTCAACCCAGGCAAGAATTCTGCTTGTCCTAAATTCAACTTCCCCAGTTGTGGAATTATCCATTGAAACGGAACACGTTCACCGAACGGTACTAAAAACACCTTGGCATAACGATCTACAAGCCCTTGTCCTGACCCGGCAAGAAAAGCTCCATTAAGAGGCTTACCTTCGTAATTTGTTCTACAGTAATCTGAGGCTCCGGTAAGAATCCAGCAATTCAGATCATCTGAAAGTTCTGTCAGTTTGTCAGCGTAGACGCTCTGGTGCATTAAGTGCGCAGGTATTGCCGTCTCCGGCCAGACAATCAAATCAAGAATGGAATGTCCTGGTAAGCCGGGATACTCCTTTATGGAATATCCTGATTTGCCGGGGAGCTCCTTGGAAAATTGATTGAGCTCGTTGTTATATTGCAAAACACCAGCTCGGGTAAGTGAATCATAGATTGCCCAACTGAATTTCGCTCCCTTTGTCCACTTCTCAGCAGGCGGTATATTACCTTGAACAACCATAACGCGAGCAGACGGTAGTTTCGCATTCTTGAATTTTACCGTATTTAATTGTGATAACAACGGAACGGCTATTATCAGGACCAATCCTGCAACAGACCAACGCCAATGAGTAGATGTGTCAAGAGTTAACACTTCAGTAGTTGTGTCAGGTGTTGCCACCTGACACAACTCATTCCGCCATCTCATCACTGATACAAACAACAAGACATTAACGGAAACCACCCAGAAACTTACACCGAAAACACCGGTAAATTCCATAACCTGTAATAAAGCGCTGAAACGAGTTTGCGTCAAAGCCAGAATAGACCAGGGGAAAGCAAGCTCTCCAATATATGCCAATAAACCCTCCCATGCTGTCCAGGCAAAAGGTGCTAACAACCAGGCTCTGAAACCTAAAATACGTCTGATTTTAAAGAACAACCAGGAAGCGATTGCCCAGCCTGTTGAAACATACAGAACAGCACCCATCATCGTTATTGATGCAACAACCGGATGTGTACCGCTGTTGAATGCCAGCCAATAAAGTACACCGGTATTGAAGATAACTCCGGTTGTAAATCCTTCTATTAATCCATTTCCTTGAGAGCGTTCAATAGCAGCGAACAACGGTATTAAACCAATCCACGCAAGGATAAACTCATTAAGTGGTGGAAGTGCCAAAGTTAGCAGCAAACCGGATAAAGCAGCCCACTGAAGCGATCTCGGCGGAAGTAAACGCTTCACCGGCCAGCAGAACGATACAGTTGATCTACAATTTTAAGCGCTGTCAATGCCTCACGACCGGAAGATAAAGGCTCAGAGCGATCTTTAACACAATCAATGAAATGAGTGATTTCCATACGGAACGAACGACGATAAAGCTCCACCTGATCGCCCAATCCCGGTGGAATCATTTCTATAATACGATCCCCCTGGCGACGAGACAAACGCAATGGATTCAACACAGCAGCACCCAGTGTACCGGAGAAGTGAGTGTACGCAACATCGTCCCGATCTAAATTTGCCCAGCCTACCTCCATGATTAGTGATACTTCGTTAGAAAAACGAATGAATGACGTAGCAGTATCTTCGACTTCCAATTCCAGTACCTTATTGCTTATATTACAAACTGCCTCAATAACAGTTGGATATCCCATTAGGTAACAGATAACATCTATCATCTGCATTCCAAGTTCAAGCAGAACGCCTCCACCAGCAAGCTTAATATCTGTAAACCAATATGGACGTCCCCAAACGCCAAGATGTTTAAGCCAGCCGGAACGTATTGTTATAAGCTCACCTAATTCATCCTCTTCAATAAGTTTTTTTAAATGATTAGTGTCATCACGGAAGCGATGATTCATACCAACCATTAATATCTTGCCTGTGCGTTGAGCAATATCAATCATTTTGCGAGCTTCAACGGCATTTCGCGCGAATGGTTTTTCAAGAAATACATCAGCGCCACTTTCCATAGCAAGCTGACAGAGCGGTAGATGACTTATAGTTGGCGTGGTAATGATTACACAATCCAGCTTTTCGTCATTGAACATCCTGTCCGGCTCATCATACCAGGCAGGTATTTCATAACGATCCGCTAAGGTGGATGCACGCGCTGAATCCGTGTCACAAACTGCAATTAGCTCGGCAGTATCATTAGTAATTATGTTTGGAATATGAGATACTTGCGATATTCCACCTGCACCGATTATTCCGACGCGGGTTTTTGGTTTTAACGGCATTATTTATCTCCGAAACGATTATCTATATAACCTTGTAATATAAGTATTGCAGCAGCTTCGTCAAGCCATCCTTTGGGCTTTGATGATTTTCCTCCGATTCTTTTCCTATCAGTCAATACCGCTGCTGTAGTGTAGCTTTCATCCCATCTAATAACCTCAAATCCCATTTTCCGCAAAGACTCTGCCAGAATGTTTGCACCGGCAACGACACGTTCCGAATTGCGAGCGCCTATTGGAGGCTGACCAATGAGGATTGTTTTCGCTAATCGTTCTTCTGCTTCAATTCTGATTCGACGAGCCAGTGACCTTCCGGAGATATCCTCCAACCAACCGGCGCCAACAGCAATGGTTTGTCTGTTATCGCAAACCGCCAGTCCGACCCACTTCAGACCAAAATCTACTCCGAGAATCGCTCCTGATATATTACTCATCTAATATACAATGTCCTATGTCTTTATGTCCTTACGTTCAGCGTTTATGATATTTTGTATCTTGTTTATTTTACCGATTATTTTTATTAAATGAGGAAGATTTCTGACCTCAATGATCAGATTTGCTATTGCAAGCTTATACTCAATATGCATCTCGATACTTAGGATATTGATTTTCATAGATGCCAGGGTTTGAGCAATTTCATTCAATAAGTAAGGTCTATCGTCCGCAACTATCTGAACGCTCACCTTAAAGCGAGCTTCGCGTTCGACGTCCCAGGCAACCGATACAATTTTACTCTTGTCCACAATCAATCCGGATACTTCATAACAATCCGTACGATGAACGTCTATACCCAGTCCTGAAACCTGAAAACCTATTATTGGATCGCCTGGTAATGGATTACAACAATTTGCAAGAGATATTATATGGTTTTCAAATCCACCGATCCTAACGCCATTGGTACCCTTACGTACCTTCTGAATGACCCGACCGATAAGGGTTTCCTTATCAGGGGCAACTTTAGGAATTAGTTTCTTCATCACTTGACCTAACGATGTCTTACCTGAGCCAACTTCTGTAAAAAAAACATCTAACTCCTTATGACCGAAACTAACGGCAACCTCGAAAAGTTCGTTTTCATCATATCGCAATTTAAGCCGTTTAAGCTCAACTATGATCATCTCTTCACCAAGACGTCTCGATTCATCCTGACGCGTCTCACGAATCCAACGCTTGATGCGATTTCGAGCTTTAGCCGTTCGCACCGATTTGAGCCATTCAATTGTAGGGTTTTGCGTAGGTGATGTTAGTATCTCAACAGTGTCCCCTGATTCCAGTTTGTGATTGAGTGGAACTACCTTACTACCAATTTTTGCACCGATAATATGTAGTCCAATTTCCGAATGGATGGAAAATGCAAAATCTATCGGGGTTGAACCAAGCGGAAGCTGAATCAATTTCCCCTGAGGCGTGAGTACAAATATTTCATCATGAAATAACGCTACCTTAAGCGATTCAAGAAAATCACCTGACTCAGAATCTTCCTGTTGAATTTCTATTAAAGTACGAAGCCAACTGAAATGTCCATCCAATCCATCTCTATCCTGAAGGTTCGTGGTATCGTCTTCTTTATAGTTCCAGTGGGATGCAATACCATTTTCAGCAATGGCATCCATCTCACCGGTTCGGATTTGAACCTCGATGATGTGGTTGTTTTGATCACTCACCTTAGTATGTAACGATTGATACCGATTTAATTTGGGAAGAGCAATATAATCATGAAAATGTTCAGGAAGTGGTGAAAACAACTCATGCACCAAGCCCAAAGCACGGTAACACTCTGATTTCTGCTGGACAATAATGCGAATTGCTAACAAATCGAGGATTTCATCGAACGTTTTGTATCGTTTATGAAGTTTATTATAAATACTCGAAATGCTTTTTGCACGTCCGTAAACATCAGCTGAAATAGATAGACGATTTAACTCTTGTTTAAGCGGTACAATTACTTTGTCAAGTATCTCTTTGCGTGCCTGAAGCGACTCCATTACACGCCCTGAAATTTCGTTGTAAGAATCCTGCTCGAGTACTTTAAGCGCCAGATCATCAAGTTCACGAGCAATCTTGGCAATTCCAAGTCTATGAGCTAATGGAGCATATACATCCTGAGTTTCACGGGCTATTCTAATCCTTTTTTCCATATAAAGTGCATCAATAGTACGCATATTATGCAAACGGTCAGCAAGCTTAATTAGTATAACGCGTATGTCTTTTAAAGTCGAAAGCAAGATTTTTCGGATAGTCATAGACTGTTGCTCTTCGCGACGATTTTCACTCGGATTGCTCAAGCTTACTTGAACGTTCCCTGGTAAACGACGGTCGGAGATTTTAGTAACGCCGTTCACCAACATCGCAACCTTATCACCAAAACGTTCATTGATCTCATCAATTAGAATAGGAGGGTCTACGCATTCCTCAACTACATCATGCAGCAGACTGGCGGTTACAGCGATGTAGTCGGTTTTAAATCCCATCAAAATCTTCGCCACTGCCAGAGGATGTGTAAAAAATGGTTCACCAGATGTTCGCCAGTGTTTATTATGTGATTCTACTGCAAAATCAAAAGCTTTTTCAACAAGATCTCGATTCCAGCGACGATGGTAAGTATCAAGTTCTGATAGAAGCTCTTGTTTTTCACGAGTGAATTTATATTTTATGGTGTCTATCGTCATATTAGATCATTATCTGGTTGCTCTTAAAATTAAAAGTGTCTGTCCTACAGGTTTAGAACCGAGCTTTCTCATCCTCATAGTCATCGTCAATTGAAGAATACTCATCTGTTTCCGCTTGCTCGATGTCACTTTCACTGGCTTGACCTTCGAATGTTGCAAAGGTTTTCAAGAACATAAGATCTATCTTGCCAATTGGACCGTTGCGTTGTTTACGAATGATAACTTCGGCGGTTCTTTCAATTCTCTCTATTCCCTCTCTAATTTTCTGTATTTCTTTTTCTGCTTCATCATCAGTTATTTCGGATTTGAATTTCTTCTTTTTTACTTTTGCGATTTCCTTTTCTAATCTATCTCTTTTGTATAAATGTCGGTGAATGAACATAACCAGATCGGCATCCTGCTCAATGGCGCCGGAGTCACGCAAATCCGTTAATTGCGGACGGGCATCTTCACCTCTTTGCGCAATAGCTCTGGAAAGCTGGGACATAGCTACAACCGGGATATTGAGTTCTCGTGCTAATCCCTTCAATGCACGTGATATCTTGGCAACCTCCTGTTCGCGACTAAGCGCCTTCGGTGCATCCATTAATCCCAGGTAATCTATAAATAAAATTCCAATGTGATGCTTTTGCTTCAGCAATCGTGCACGCGCTCGTATCTCTGTAACACCAAGTGCGCTGGAATCATCTATAAAGAAAGGTATCTCTGATAATCTGCCGGTCGATAAAGACAATTCGGTGCAATCTCTATCAGGAAGTCTGCCCGAACGCAACTTATGGAGATCAAGACGTCCTTCGGCAGCGATCAATCTCATAGCTATAGCTGTGGATGACATCTCCAGCGAGAAGAATGCAACTGGAATATTCTTAACCAGAGCGGCGTGCCTTGCCATATCAAGGGCGAAAGCCGTCTTACCCATCGAAGGACGAGCAGCAATCACTATCAGATCACCATCCTGAAATCCAGACGTCATTTCATTGAGTTTTTTAAAGCCCGTATCAATGCCGGTTAATGAACCCTCAGGACGGCTATGAAGTGCATCAATGTGTGTATGCAGGTCTGTAAGAACTGGTTTTATCGGTGTAAATCCACCCTCTTGCCTTCCTTCGGATATCTCAAACAGTTCCTGCATAGAATGATCGAGCAATTCTTTAACATCACCGGTATCATAAGCTTCATTAACCATCCTGGTTCCAGCGGAGATAAGCGAACGTAATGAAGAATGTTCCTGAATTATCTTCGCATACTGCTTGATATGTGCTGAAGTAACAATCTCCGTAGATAGACCTGCTATATAAGGATCCCCACCTGCTGCTTCGAGATTATTCATCCTTTCTAACTGCTCGCTTACCGTGAGTACATCAATCTCACCGGATTGGTCGGAAATCAGCTTCATCGCCTCAAATATCAAACGATGGCGACGATCATAGAAGCTTTTCTCAATAACGATCCCAACTATTTGATGGTACCCATTAGGATCAATGAGGGCTGAACAAAGCAGCGCTCTTTCTATCTCAAGGTTATGCGGCGGTACTCTTATTGAACTGTCAGTTTTAGTTGGAGTACCAGATGATTTATTTTCGTTTGGCATTTCTTTTAGTGTGAAAGTGAGAAAGTAAGAAAGTAGGAAAGCGAAAAAGTGGAAAACCGCTGTCAGGGCGCCGTCCCTGACAGTAATACTCTTGCCATGCTGTCAACCACGGCGGGTTGACAGCCGGAAATTCTTTCGCACTTTCTTACTTTCTTACTTTAAAAACTTAGTCATATCTCCCGGCTGCCATTTGATTTCACCCGACAGTAACTTCAAAACCACTTGCATATCTTTCAATACAGATATCTTCTCCCCTGGGTATCTTAACAGATAACTCGGATGATAAGTTACAACAAAAGGACGTTTTCGATATTCAAGTATACTATCTCGCAATGATTTAACTGAAATGTTTGGTGAAAGCTTGAGCAATCTTACAGCAGCAACCTTGCCTAATGCTACGATCACATCAGGCTGTATCAATTCGATCTGTTGTAATAGATAAGGTAAACACGCAGCAGCTTCACTTGGCAAGGGATCGCGGTTTCCCGGAGGACGACACTTGAGGATATTGGCAATATATAATTCCGACCGCTCCAGTTTAAGGTCTTTAAGCACCTTGTCCAGCATCTTTCCCGCGCGACCTACAAATGGTATTCCCTGAGCGTCTTCATCAGCGCCCGGCGCTTCTCCTATTAGCAAAAGTCGCGAATGTGGATTGCCGACACCGAAAATCACGCTATGCCTTGTACGCGACAGTTCGCAAAGAGTGCAGGTAGATACTTCCTGTTCCAGTTTGACAAGCTTGTGCAAATTCTCATCATCTACAGATTCTTCACTTCGCTCAGAATTACTATTTACTGTTTCAGGAATTTCCGGCGTAGATTTTCGATCCAGTATGAGAATAGGTTCTTCTTCGGCAAGTTGACGAAAATATTGCTGAAGTCCGGTCTTACAGTCCATCATTTAATCGGCAGGAGCAATCTGACTGCATCCAGCAAGTGTCCGGCAGCATCTCGCTTGGTTAAAACCGGCAGTTCTGCTACTTTGTCACCTCGTGTTAATAGTGTCAATTTGGTAGTATCACCACCGAATTTGGAATCCTCACGAGTGGGATCGTTCAGAACGATCATATCAGCGCCCTTTTGCACCAGTTTTAGTTTAGCTTCTTTGAGATGATTTCTGGTCTCAAGGGCAAATCCAATAACAATTTGTTTTTTGCGCTGCTGACAAGCCCAAACAAGAATATCTTTAGTCTGTATAAAATTCAAAGACGGCAGTCCATCCTTCTTTTTCAGTTTAAATGCTGCCGGATTTTCAACACTCCAATCAGCAACTGCTGCCGCCATAACAGCAATATCACATTTATCAAAGTATTTCTTAACGCTTTCGTACATATCCTGAGCGGTTTCCACTTCAATCAAATCGACACCGAAGGGAGTGTCTCCAATAGCGCCTTTGCCCCTAACAAGTTTGACTTCCGCGCCCATAATATACGCTTGCCTCGCAATAGCATCGCCCATCCGACCACTCGAGTGGTTACTGATATAACGTACCGGATCAAGAGGTTCGCGAGTAGGTCCTGAAGTTACCAGAACGGTATAACCTTTCAGCGGCTGATCTGCAGACAACTCTTCGATACGATTAAAAATGAGGGATGGTTCAACCATCCTTCCCATTCCAGCGTCCTCATTTACACCTCCCATGTCACCGGAAACGGGACCTATGAAATGCACACCGCGATTTTTCAAGGTTCTGATATTATCCTGAACCGCATCATTTTGCCACATTTTCGGGTTCATAGCAGGCGCTATAAGAATGGGTCCATCATACGCTAATGCAACGGCGCTTACTAAATCATCTGCCAGACCGCAGGTGAGTTTACCTATGTAATTAGCCGTGGCAGGTGCGACAACCAGAATATCTCCCCACTTAACTGTAGTTAGATGAATAGGATTACTAGGAAGTGTATCAGGAAACAAGTCCGTTAGCACATCATTACCGGAAAGTGTTGCTAAAGTTAGTGGTGTGATAAACCGGGTTGCGGATTTGGTCATAAGCGCTTGAACCTGATATCCGGAGAGTATCAGTTCTCTGATAAGATAACAGCTTTTGTAAGCTGCTATTCCCCCTGTTATAGTCAGTAATATATGACGATTGGGAAACTGCTCAATCGGTTTGGATGATATTTTATTAATTATCAATTGTCGATTGTCAATGGAAAGTAATTGCTGTCATTTGCGTTGGCATGACAGCAAAACCTAAACAATAGCTATCAGGTCACCGCACCTGACATTAAAACCTAAACAACGGCTGTCAGATTGCCATACTTCAGTCTGTCAGAGAATAACCGATCAAAAGCATCAAGCGTCTCTGCGTGACGATTAGTATTGGTATGCGTGGTCACTTCACTTCTTCATCAGGATATCGAAAGACCAGTTTCTTGTTGGTCAATTCATCAAGCGCTTTAACTGTTGGTTTTCGGTGTTTAAAATGGTCCGTTCCCGGTTCATATTCTTCTTCTTCACCTTGACCGTCAACAGGTTCATGACTTCTAAACCAGATATCAATCTCTTGTTTCTGCTGACGTCCTATCTGATGTGCCCTTGAAGCGGCAACCATTGCTGCTTCATATACGCTCTTGGTTATCCCATTAAAATCGTTTATTAACCAGGGCAGACCACTCCCAAAATCAGTTTTTTCTTTAAGTTCGGTATCTTCTTCTGAAGACTCATCTATATCAAGTCCATCGGTAAGTAAGATATCTCCAGGTATTCTACCTTTGACATCACTAATCGATTCGTTTACTTCACCCGATTCAGTATCGGTCTGTTCCTGTTCCTGTTTCTGTATTTCTTCTATCATTTAAAGATAAACCTCAAAGTTTACTATTAGTGTTAATAATCCTTAGTATCGCTGTAGTTGTCAGCTCAATACTATCGTTAATAACTCGGTATGGATATTTATTACCTTTCTCTATCTCCAGTGGGTATCTTGCTAAACGATAAAGTACAGATTCCTCGGTCTCGGTACCTCGTTTGCTTAGCCTTTGTTGCAATTCTTCTAATGATGGGGGATAAAGAAATATTAATATGGTCTCAGGATAAACGGCCCTTAGACGTTGCCCGCCATTGACATCCAAGTCTAATATTATATGTTTCCCGACCTTTAAGATGCATTCCAGCGCTTCTCTATCTGTACCGTAGTAATTACCATGAACTATTTCCCATTCAACAAAGCGGTTTTCCTTGATATACTGCTCGAATTCCTGACATGTAACAAAGTGATAATCTACACCTTCAGCTTCTCCTCTACGCGGTTCTCTGGATGTAAAGGAAATGCTGAAAACAAGGTCGGATCGAACTTTCAGAATCTCATTAATAATTGTAGATTTGCCAGCGCCTGAAGCAGCGGATATTACTACCGGAAGACCTCGTTTACTCAATATTCTGAACCTGTTCTCGAATCTGTTCGATGGTTTCTTTTATCTTTATTGCCGCCTGCGATATGTTAAGTGTCCAACTTTTTGAAGCAATGGTATTGGCTTCACGACCCATTTCCTGAAGGATAAAACCGAGCGTCTTACCAATCGGTTCATCTTTTCTAATTGTATCACTAAACATTCCAAGATGGCTTTCAAGGCGAACGATCTCTTCACTGATGTCAAGACGGTCAGCGGCAAGCGCTATTTCGGTTTCAAGCCGAGTGTGGTCAATGCGGTTATCTTCAAGTATTTCAGATAGTCGTGCTGTTAATCTCTCACTGTAAGTCACAACCTGTTTCTTAGCAGCATTTTTTACTATTTCAAGCTGCTCATGTATAGCAGTGATACGTCTGATTAGATCGTTGCAAATGGTTTCAGCTTCACATTTACCGGCAGCAATTACTTCCTCGATTGCCTTCTCAAGCGCTATCTTACATAATTTCCAAAATCTTTCACGGTAGGGCGCTTCATCATTAGACAAAAATAAGTTGTCAATCGTTAATATTTGTTCAAGCTTGAGTTCCCCACCCAGGTTAAGTTCTTTACGCAATTGTTCAAGTTCTCTTGCATAGCCAATCGCCTTGGGAAGATCAATGCGAATGTCAGGTATCTTATCATCCTTAGATTCTTCTTTAACAAACATAGATACTCTTCCGCGCGGCATACTCTGGCGAATAATATTACGGATTTCGGTTTCCTGGGGATTAAGGATATACGGCATTCTGATATTAATATCCAGAAAGCGGTTATTTACGCTGCGCAGTTCAACTGTTACACCGAGCCCTTCTTCAAATGCTTGTCCTGTTCCATAACCTGTCATACTGCGTGGCATAAGTTGTTTCCTTTGTTTTTGGGCTTTGGGCTATTGGCTTTGAGTAGTGAAAATAAGTTGGGTATCGATTAAGCCAAACTACGCTTCAAAGCCTAAAGCCTTTCTTCTTCGTTGTAAGATATTACTCTACCTCGACCTGCTTCTTACTCCACCGTGCGATTATGGAAATCCGGTGTGTGTCTCCGAGATCATCGTGATCTAAAAAGGCGTAATTGATAGCAAAAACTTTGAGGTTGATTCCACCGCCGAAGGTTAAACGGCCTTCATCGCTGCCAACGCGCAGAGCAACCATATCTTTGACCAAATACTCCATACCATACTGCCATACAACTGCATCCGAATCTCCGACTGCCTCAAAACGATATGTAAAATCAACGACGGGTGAGAGCTTGGCTTCCATTCTGGATAGATTAATCGTACTTGCCAACCCAACCTTGAGAGTTGGTGGAATAACTTCACTTCGATCCGTATCCCATGTTAATACAGTTCCCAGCATATCACGCACCGTAATAGCGGTTATAACCGGAAAACGAGGGAACAACCGACCGGCAAAGCCCAGATCGATTCCTAACCCATAAGCGCTGTGTTCATCGAGATGCTGATACAGGAATTTAGGCGCTATCCCCCATCGCCAATTCTTCATTTGAGCAGCTTTAGCTATGAAAAACGCATATTGACCATCGTTGAAGTAATGGTCTACTTCAACACGGTTGTTTTCAGAATGAGGTTGATCGTCATCCTCCAGGCGCGTGTTGGGTATGCCATTCACGCCAAGTCTGATCAACCCCAACGACCAAACTGATTTATCCGGACGTGGGATAGCGAATACACCAACGTCGTAATCCACAATACCGTCGAAACGTTCGCTGTGCATCAAGCCTAATTGCATTCGATCCACGTTTGCCAGTCCTGATGGATTCCAGAACAGCGACCAGGCATCATCGGTGAGCGCAGTACATGCGCCTCCCATAGCGAGTGATCGAGCCCCACCGCCTGCAGCCATTACTTCACCGGCATAATGACCGACCAGACAGTGACCTCTTGTTGTGACTAAGAGCATAACAATAAGTATTGTCGATAATACTGCGGGGTGGCGCATCCCGAAGCTTCGGGACTGCCTGCGATAGTCGTGAAATCTTGATGTCGTTTTCATAGCAATTCCTAGTTTTGTATAATCATATTAATTTAAGTTAAAATTCTGTCTACGTCAAGAGAAAAATTGATTGAAGAGTAAAAAAAGGCTTTAGTCTTTGAGCTTTGGGCTTTTGTAGTATAAACACTCCTTACACAAGTAGGTTGGATACTCCTGTCCGACTCTAATAGAGAATAACAGACAAAAATGTCTATCCTACCCAGATAGAAATACCTACCAAATAATCACAACATTACAACATCACAACATTTCAATACCCACCTATCCCCGTTCGTCCCTTCCGCTTTTCAACTTTAACGTCCCTAAGTTGAGCAGATTTTATACCAATTCTTAGGTAATACCCTTTACCTGATCCAACCGGTGTCCAATTCAATGAACCTTCCCAACAGTGCATATCTCGATAAATAGTGAATCCCGACAGCGTAACCCGCTTACGATCCAGGTCGAAGTTGGTGTTGTAGTTGACCTTCCAGTTTTCTGTTACCTGCACAGATAACTTCAGACTGGTGGTGATGTTCTTGCTGATCCTGTCCGGGTTTGTGTGATTCTCACTGTAACGGAAGCTTACGCTGGCATCCCAGGGTATTGGCGCTGGTTTCCATTCCGGCTCTATTTCCTTTTCAACTTCAATGCTATCGCTGATAAACGCATACTCAGGCGTATATTTGGTTCTGGATGTATCTCTGTCTGCGTGTTTTTTAATACTCTTAAGACTAAAAGAACAGCCCAAACTAAAGTCTACCAAACGCAACAAATTCGGCGCCGGTTCGCTGATTTCCCGCAACGTGCCGAAATCAGGATCCTCTTTTAGTGCATAGAAACTATGCCTGCCTCTTAAATTTAGGCTAACTCTGGAGATCATTCTGGCAAGTCCGCTCTTACTTTCACCACCGATTTTGGGTTTGAAGCCTAACATACTGGACAGTTGCGACCACTTAAGGGAATCCGCTGCAAAATTGTGCGAAGTTGATAATTTCAGATCAAACAGATCACCCTTGATCTCTTGTTCTTCTTTTATTCTTTTATACTGGAAAAGGTTCCCGATACTAATACCGAGTGACATCCTTTCTGTCTGGGATGTCCCGCCATAAATGACTCCTTTGAACTTGTCCTTTTTAATCTCAATCTGTCCGGTAGAATCGTGGAAGGTGTAGTAATTCCCCCAGTGCGGTTCAGAGAAGTCCGGTGCATAAGAGAAACTTATTGACGGATCCAGTTTATGTCGAAGAGCTTCGATGCCGAATAATCGCGGATGAAACAATCCATACAACGTTGTTCCAAGTTGAACGCTCATATTGAAAGTCCGCCGTGCCTTAAAACCATCAATCTCGACTGAATCCACTGACCAATCCTCGTGCTGCTGCCATTCGAGCCATTCATCGAACCAGTCCTCGGTGTAGTTTATCCTTTGCGTTAGCGAGAAATAACCCAACGGTTTTTGTGAAGCAGTGAATGACAAGCTTTGCCTGACTCCGGATTTGTATCGCCACGGATTCTTGGAATATTCGGTTACTTCGCTTGAGTCGGTTGGACTGGTTACCTCCCACCGAGTAACCTTATCAGCTTGAACCGTTCTTTTTTGTTGTCCGTTTGCTCTGTAACTGAAATAGAGAAGGTTATACCATTTCGCATCGTCAGCATCCGCATCTTCAATCTGGGGAAAAATCGGCTGATTCTGACGGCTGAATGTGATCTGTGGCAGCATTTGAGTTACTTGACCAGTGTTCAGAACCTCGTGATGCTTAATATTGATAGAACCGCTATAGGGTGTGCCTGGCCAACTCTTGGAGAGTGTTGCATTAGATTGCATCTCCCGTTTCATCCGCTCATAAGGATTGTTGGATATGTCCTTCCTTAATGAAGCGTCCGATTGATAATTACCCCTGACGTTAAGCCTTGCCGAAGGAGAGAGTGTATGACTGTGAGTCAAATTCACACTCCAGCGGTTTTCAGTATGATCGCTGTAATGCTTTCTAACCAATGATCCGTTCACATTACCGTTAAAGACGTAACGTTTCTTATATTGTCCGTAGGAACTGAGTTCAATACCGAATTTCTCGTAAAAATTGAGCATAGTTCTAATGTCAAAGTAATCGCTGGGCGCCCAATAATAGCCTAAATTTTTCAGAAAACGTCCTTGTGATGATGATTCGCCATAAGTCGGAATAATCAAACCCGAATGCCTGCCACCACGCGCCGGAAAGAAGGCGTACGGGATTATCATCACCGGAACAGGTCCGAAGTAAAGAACAACCGGACGAGCAATAACCCGATCCTTGACGATCAATTTCAGGTCACGACCCCAAAAGCAGTAATGCGGATCCTCGAGGTCACAGGTTGTGTAGTAACCGGAGCGAATGTTCAGTGTGTTTTTATCAACCTTTTTAATCGTCTTACCGTGACAGAATCCTTCGTCATACTCAGTTGCGCCTTCCGTTACCGTTCCTTTACGCGATTTCAAATGATAGACCATCTTATGACCGTCGATAATTTCGCTGCCGTCAACCATTCTTGGCAAATCCTTCCAGACCAATGTATCTCCGCCACCTTCACTGCTATCCAGTTCTACAGTATCGAGTAATCCTTCGGCAAACAGAAGATCATCCTCCCAGTGAACTTCAATCTTGTGAGCGGATAGTTCCATCGTTTTATAAGAAACACTTGCCTTACCGGTAAGGATAGTAACGCGCGGTGAAAAGGTGAAGTCTACTTTTTCGGCGGCGTAGTTGACGAGGGTGTCAAGGTCGCCTTCGGTTTTTGTTGTATCCGTCAGGACAGAGTCAGGTATGGAGGAATCACTTGCTGTCGATATAACCTCGGTGGTTTTAATACTATCGGCATCAGGTAGCTTGCTTACTTCCTGTTGTGCAAAAATTGATGTGGCAAGCAGGAAAATTATTATCAGGAATGTGATATTGTTTGGTCTAATTGGATATATCCGATTATTACACGTTCTCAAGTTACAAGTTTGAAATCTTCCATATTAACTTGCCAACTTGCTAACTTTTTTCCTTCCGATTCTTTTTAGGCCACCACACAGCCAATCGTTCAGCAATTGACTTCTCAACGCCTCGTTCCGACGGATAATAATAGACTTTGTCCTTCAACTTATCCGGCAGATGCTGCTGCTCTGCCTGTCCTCCATCATAATCGTGAGCGTACTTGTAACCCTTACTATAACCCTCAGCGCGCATCAAACCGGTAACGGCGTTGCGAAGATGCAGAGGGACCGGCAGATCGGGATCATCATTGACATCATCGGTGGCTGCAAACAGAGCGGTCAAGGTTGAATTACTCTTTGGGGAGGATGCGAGATAGAGAGCGGTCTGGGTTAAGGTCAGTTTTCCCTCAGGCATACCGATGAACTTGACAGTGTCCGCACAAGCTTGAGCCATAACCAATGCCATCGGATTGCAATTGCCGATGTCCTCAGACGCTAATATAACCATCCGACGAGCGATAAACAGCGGGTCTTCACCGGCTTCGATCATCCTTACCAACCAGTAGACGGCGGCGTCAGGGTCGCTGCCGCGCAGGCTCTTGATGAAGGCGGAGATTATGTCATAATGATAGTCGCCCTTCTTGTCGTAGCGTCCCGGCTTCGCCATTAAAGCCCGTTCAATCAGGGTAACGGTCAACTTTCCCTGAAAACACGAGTACTGAGTGCGCGCTTCAGCGCGTATTTTATTAGGAGTACGGGAATTTGCTTCTACGCGCTGAAGCGCGCACTCAGTACTCGTGTTTTCATCTTTAATGGTAGTGTCGCTGGACCTACCCAATTCAACAGCCACTTCAAGGGCATTAAGCGCAGTACGCGCATCCCCGCCGGAATATTTGATAAGAGCTTCCCTCGCCTGATCTTCAATCTCAATTCCAAGTTGCTTCAAATACGGATCTTCGCGCAAGGCTCTGTCAATAACGATGCCGATGTCATCGGGCGATAACGGCTTGAACCGGAATACCCGGCAGCGTGACAGGAGAGGGCTTATGACCTCGAATGATGGGTTCTCTGTAGTAGCTCCAATCAACAGCAACGTTCCATCCTCGACGGCGTGCAGTAAGGCATCCTGTTGACCTTTGTGGAAGCGGTGGATTTCGTCAATAAAAAGGATAGTCCTCCTGCCGATCCGCTTGTCAGTTTCAGCGGTCTCAATAATCTTCCGAACTTCCTTGACGCCGGACGAAACGGCGGATATTTCCTTTAATCCCCAACCACTCCCACGAGAGATAATGCGCGCCAGAGTGGTCTTCCCCGATCCCGGCTCACCCCAGAAGATAGAAGGCGGCAGACGATCCCGTTCGATTAATTGACCAAGGATTCCCTTTTCGCCTAATAGATGCTGCTGTCCTATGAAATCATCAAGATTTTGTGGTCGCATTCGTTCGGCAAGGGGGATATGTGGGTGATCGGAATACAGTGTGTTTTCAGCAGTTAGAATATCATCCTTTATTTATTAAATGATTGATTTCTTTAATATAACAATCAAAACAGACTAGTGAGAGCTAGAATGACAAAGAGGTGATTTTCGGTCAGGCAGTAAATACATAAATGCCGTCAGGTTCTTACCACCTGACGGCACTTTTGTTACTTCAAAAAATGTTTTTTGTTATTCTATTTGCTGGGTGAAATGATATTAAAAAGACCGGGTGGAATATTCTTTACTGCGGGTACTTCCAGAGTTCGCAGTGGTCCACGCAAACCTTGATCTTCTTCCGGTACTATTATTTCCAGATGAACGTCGTCAACCCAGGCATCTTCCGTATTTGAAGCTGCTCCTGTAAAGGTAAAAAACCATATCTCGGATATTGGACCAACTGATACCATCCTTTGGTCCTCAATAATAACTTCATCATCGAATAGCATAGTAAAATTACCGTCTTCGAGGTTGAAAGTTATATGAATCCATTCTTCATCAATGTCAAACCTGCCAATTACGTCATATCCACCACCGTTCCAGTTACATAATGTAGAATCTGGGAAGAATGATTCAGCAAATCCAACGTTAGCGCCAACCCACGTTGCTAAACCGAAATAACCACCCAATTTTATTTTGAACCAATAATCAAATACACCATCGCGAATCGGAAAGAAATCAATAGCCTGTAATTGTGCGTTTGCATCAGTTGTATCGGTAAAATATACACTCTTTTCTTCGCTATGGAAATCTTCATCGGTAATTGAAGCCGATGCACCGGCGCCTCCGGTAACACTCCAGATACCATCAGGAACTCCATCAACATCGTAATCCTCGAAATCATCATCAATAATAAGCAGCGAAGGCGTCGTGGCTTCGGCAATATTCGAGTAATCAGATATACCACCGGAATTCACAGCTTTTACCCGATACCAATAGGTTACATCGTCAGGCTCGAGATCCATATCGTTGAACGAATAAGCCCAACGAGGTGATTGACCGATCTCGATGAATTCGCCATCCTCCTCATCTCTACGTTCAATGATGAAGTGTGTTTCGGTTCTTCCTTCGGTACGCCAGCTCAGTTGAATTTCAGTTAGACCAGCCGGTTCAGCTTCAAGCTGTTCCGGCGCTACCGGCGGCAGCATTGGAGTTGTAACGCTGAACTCGTTGGAAAATCCTGAATTTCCAGCATCATTGTAAGCAATTACATAGTAATTATATGTTGTAGATGGATCAACGTTTTCATCAATGAAGTCATCCTCATCATTTTCAAGTTCCGCAATTTCAGCCCAAGCCATCGAAGGTGGTAAGCGTCGATAGAGCTTGAAACCTAACTCGTCCTCAGAATTATCATCCCATTCAATCGCGACCATTTCAATCGTGGGGTTGTTTTCCCACCCTTCATCCAACCTTAGAGAGGTAGGAGTAGCAGGTGGCGCTAATGGCGTCGATATCTCAACTGAGTTAGAATAATCAGAATTGCCAACGTAATTGAATGCGTAAATCCGATAATAATAGGTTGTAAGCTGTTCAACATCGAAATCAAAACACCAGCTTGAGTCAGCGGAAAGGCGAACTAACTCTTCCCAATTGTCGCCTGATAGACTCTTCTCAATTACAAATCCCTCCTCATTGTCAGCAGTGTCCATCCAATTCAGCTTTACATGGGTATAGCTGAATTCCTCTATTGTTAGAGATTGGGGGGCACCCGGAGGTCCTTCAAGTGTGGTAATCCGTACGATATTTGATAGATTGGAAGCACCGTCTGCATTGAATGCGTAAACATGATAATAATAGCTGGTTAATGCAGTTAGGTCTTCGTCGTCTATATACTCCGTCTGATCAAGAGAAACAGTGTCAATAACCGAATAGCCTTCGAATCGGAAGAAGCTGCGATTAATCACGAAACCAAGCTCATTGTCGGAGTTGTCTTGCCAGTTTAGTTTGACTTGATAGTATGACAGAGCTTCAAGTTCAAGATCGGAAGGCGCTTGTGGTGTCAAGATGGTCGTTATAATGGAGATTTCATTCGACCATTCAGAAATAATATCACCGGATGCGATTGCCCGTAAACGGTAGTAATATGTGCTGTTTGCTGTAGTATTGGGATCGGTATATGAAGTCGTGTTTTCAGGCAGATTGATTAATCCCATATATTGCCCTTCAGCGCCGAGTTTACGCTGCAACTCAAAGCCGTCTTCAGCATTTGATGCTTCTTCCCATAACAGATTGATTATAGTGGGATTGTTTTCTTCCTTAGTTGCCGTTAAATTGACTGGACTTATGAGCATTGTTGTCGCGGTTGCAATATTGGACGGATCAGATTCACCGTCTTCAAGTATTCCGATTACCTGATAGGAATAATTGGTTGCTTCTTCGAGCCCTGTGTCATTATAACTAACGACGTCTGCATCAAGGTTGGCAGCAACAACCCAATCACCCGTACCTGCTTTACGCTCGAGACGAAACCCTGTTTCAACCATACTGTTGTCTGTCCAGGTTAATCCTATCTCGCTGCACGATACAACAATAGCAGCAAAATCAGATGGTCCCATTATTACTGAAACGGTCAGCTCATTCGACCATTCTGAAGCAATATCGCCTATCGTTGCCTGGATTCGATAGATGTATACCTTGTCGGCTTCAACATCGGTATCCTGACAAGTAATACTATTAGCGTCAAGTTCGGCAATGGATGTGAAATCTTCGGCGGATTCAAGCTTTCGTTCCAGATTATAACCATCCTCGACGTCTGATTCGTCCGACCAGCTTAGTTCAATCATAGAGCCGGTTACATTGGTCATCACAAGGTCTTCAGGTGTTATCGGAAGTGTAGTAACGCTCACCGGTTCTGTGGCAACCGACATATCAGAGCCGATCTTTGCCTTAATACGATAATGATACACCTTACCTTCAGATAATCCGCTGTTGGTGTAACCTGTTCCACCAGCTTCAATTTCTGCAATCCCCAACCAGTTCACACCATCGGTTGAACGCTCGACAATGAAACCGGCAGCGCCTGAGCTGCGATCAACCCAAGTAAGTTCAACTTCGCTGTTAGACAATGCTACAGCGGAAAGGTTGGATGGCGGATCGAGCGTCGGTCCGGAAGGACCATCATCGTCGTCACCATTGCAACCTATGATTCCCAAAAGAAAAATGGGAAATAGAAAAATCAATAAAAAGGAAAACCGCTTCATAAAAGCTCCTCTTTTTAGTTTGCAAGTTCTTATACTAACATTATAATATAACTTAGAAACTATCACTTAGGCAAGTATATATTTATGCTAATTCTGTTTTCTATCTTTTATTTGTTGCTCTAATCCATAAAGAGACGATCACCGGGGAAGATGGACATTCCTGTCCGCTATGTTTAAGCCATTACTTGAAAAATGCGTTATCTCTCACGCATTCATTACTTTGGAGTGCGCAAGCATAGCTTGCGCACTCCAAAGTAATCACAAGGAGATGCTGTTTTTTCATACTTTGTTAGGTAGCTGTGCCACACAGTAAGGGTAAGATGTCAGAATATACAATTTAAAACTAAGGCTCCGTACTAAAATCAACATTATGTTCCCTGATAACAACGTAATCCAAATATCCTCTTGAAAGTGTTCTGTCGCTAAGTGCAGCAAACACAACCCCGTTACTGCTCCGATGGTTCATATCCATTTCGGCTCTCTCTACTACCGTTTGCTCATTGAAAATAATACTATATACCTGATCATCCAAATTAAAAAATATCTTCAAATAGAACCATTCATCAACGGGATAACCTTCTCGATTTATCTGTTCATAGTTATCTAAGAACGTAAAAGTGTTGTCATTATTAAACTGTATCTGAAAAGTAACGAGTCCTGCATCATTGACACCGGAGACCCTAAAACACCCGTCATCTGCAATATTAAGCCAACATTCAACACTTCCGCTTTGTATGGGATCGTGCCTTAATTCAAGTGCGCAATAACTGCTGTCATCATCCACCGGATCGTTGAACATTACAGATTTCTCGCCACTGTAAGCATCCCGGTTTGAGACAGTCACAAACGATGTGCCGCGTCGGTGATGACTCCAAGCCTCATTACTTGGTGGCGAACCAACGTGGTAATCCTCGAAATCATCCCAGAATACAGAATGCATCGGCGTCCAGGTGCTGTCAACGTTTGAATAACCTGATATACCAACTTCGTTATATGCCTGTATCCGGTAATAGTACCAGGTTTCTGATTCAACAAGAGTATCCCTGAAGGTCGCAATCGCATGCCCTGTTTCTGCTAAAAACGAGAAATTATCCTCGTTTTCTGATCTGCGTTCAATCCTGAAACCATCTTCATTTTCCAAAGTTCTTGACCAGATTAGGTAAATCGTAGCATAGTCAATTGCCCTTACGTGTAAATACCGAGGCGTTCCCGGTGGACCATCGGGAACAGAAACCTGAACTTCATGCGACCATACAGACTCACCAGTCTCATTAAAGGCAGCAACCTTGTATGCATAGTCAGTATTCTGATTCACAGTAGTATCGGTGAAAGTATTAACGTCAGCTCCAACTTCGCACAATGCATCCCAGCGACTCCATGGCAGAAGTTGGCGTGCAATCCTGAAACCCAGCTCATTATCCGAATTATCCTGCCATACCAAGCCGACGCTTGCGTAAGTAACCTCAGTAGTGCAAATATCCGTTGGACATTCAGGTATATTGCGAGGAGTCATTACATCAGCGATGTCTGAAAAAGGTGAGTTGCCCTCCTGATTATAGGCACAGATGCGATACCAGTATCTTGTGTTACTTGTTAAATCACTGTCATAATATCTGACTATATTCTCGTCTAAAGTATCTATAAATGCCCAATCATCTTCCTGAGAAGAACTCCTTTCGATAATGTATCCAAGTTCATTATTTGCATTATCCGACCATAATAACCGCACTTGGAATGGATTCAACGCCGTAGCGAAGAGATCGGTCGGTCTTAGTGGCGTTAAAACGGTTGTTCTGGCAGCAACCTCATTTGACCAGACAGATGAAATCGTGTCCAGAAGTGTTCTTATATGATAGATATATGTAACATTTGGGGTCAAATCAGAGTCATAATAATCAGTGATACCAGGGTCAAGTAAAGCGATTGTCTCAAAGATGTAATTGTATTCGCTTTTACGTTGCAACTCAAAGCCGGTTTCAATTTGCGATGTATTATGCCAAGTGAGATGAATTACTATTTCAGCATCACCATCATAGAAGGCGACGAGATCGGTTGGTGTTTCAGGCGGTGTCCTTACTTCTATTGTGTCGGTTGTCTGTGAAGTTGCATTTTCGAATAATGCCAGCACAAAGTACCAATAGATTCCACCCTCATGAACATTAAGATCTGTAAATGCTTCTGTGCCTGCATTTAATGTCCAGGTAGTGTTCCAATTATTAGTATTATCACTATTACGATTAATTCGGTATCCGGTTTCGTTGCTGCTGTTATCCCGCCAACCGAGCCAAATCGAGCTGTCAGAGAGCGCTTTTCCCAATAAACCGGACGGAGCGGGAACCGTTGAGGCTTTCGCTTCGTTTGACCAAAGTGAATTTATTGTGTCAAGCTGCGCCCTTATTCGGTAGAAGTAACGTCCATTTCTGCTTAGATTGGTATCAAAATATGCGTCAGTGTCATCCGATAGATGGATAATAGTTTCAAAATCACCATTTATACCTTGTCTCCGTTGGATCTCGTATCCCGTTTCAACCTCTGATATATCTTCCCAGACAAGGTTAACAGTTGAGTAGGAAACAGTGGTAATAATAAGATTCTGTGGAGCTTTAGGATGAGTTGTTACGATGGCAACGTTTGATGGAGCGGAGTAATTATCACCTTGAAAAGCGCTCACTCTATAGTGATATTCAACGCCTTCTGCCAAGTCTGCATCGGTATAGACTTGAGTATCGGAACTTAGTAGAGCTACAATATTCCATTCGGACTGCTGTTCAACAGCGCGTTCAATCTGATATCTGGATCCAAGTGAACCGTTGATGATCCAGCGTAATCTTATAATACTGTCGCTAAGTGGTAATGCAGTAAGTTCGGTGGGTGAAGAAATTATCGGACCTGTTGGGTTACCGGCTTCATCTTCACAACCTGTTATAGTTAATGTCAGTAAAATAGAGATAATAAATAGAAACCATTTCATAAAAGCTCCGGAATGCTTGGTAGTAAAAATATGTAAGTGCGAAAGTGTGAAAGTCTGTAAGTATGTGTTTTTCTTTCAGACTTTCACACTTTCGTACTTTCGCACTTATTATATATTATCTCTTTAATATAATAAAATTAAAACCCAAACGCTACATCTAACTCAGAATTGCAACAGATAAATCTGTTAGGTAATACCTGAATGTAAAATAATTTGCATTTTTGCCTTGTTAATCGTTACATTCTTCGGTATTAGAATTTGCAACTAATTATGGGATGTTTCATCTTATGCACAACAACTTTAATCTAAAACTGATCTTACTGATTCTATTGTTTTTTCCATTATCAGTTTTAGCCCAGTTCAACTCAATTCGCGGTTTTGTCATTGATGCTTCAAGCGGAGAACCGTTGTTAGTGGCTTCCGTAGTTATCGAGGAGAACGATCGCGGCGCTACTACTAATCTGGACGGTTATTTCGTTATCAATCATATTCCTTTTGGTAAATACACCATTCGCACCAGTTACATGGGATATGAAAGCAATACCATCGAAGTAAACGTGGATTACGACCTTGATAAACCTGTATATATTGAGCTTCAGCCTACTTCAGTAAAACTTGAAACAGTCGAGGTCAAGCTTAAGAGAGAGGATATTATAGATTTTCGGAAGCGTCCGCAAGTTTCTACGGTACCATTAAGTGGGCAAATGATACGCACAATGCCTTCACTCGGCGGTGAGATGGATATTATGCGCGCCCTTCAGACGATTCCCGGCGTCAAATCTGCATCTGATATTTCCACTGCGCTTCACGTGCGCGGTGGGAGCCCGGATCAGACGTTGATACTGATGGATCATAATACCGTTTACAATCCCAATCACCTCTTTGGACTCTTCAGCACCTTCAACGCCGATGCTGTAAAGCACCTTGATCTTATGAAGGGCGCTTTTCCGGCGCAGTACGGTGGTCGGAGCGGCAGCGTGCTTGAAGTCGTTATGAACGATGGAAACCGTAAGAAATATAACGGGATGGCATCACTCGGAATCATTTCCGGACGAGTCGCTTATGAAGGACCGGTATCCCTGTTTGGCAAGAAGGGTTCCTTTGCCGGATCTTATCGTAGAACATATCTCGATTACATTCTTGACGTGACACGACGATCAACTGATTTAGACCTGCCCGATTACTACTTCTACGATGGAAATGCAAAGGTAAACATTGATCTGACTGATCTTACAACGCTAACTGCTGCCGGTTATTGGGGCAATGACCGAATGGATTTCGATTTCGGTCCGAATGACGCCCGTCTGAAAGCCCATTTAGCCTGGGGAAACCGCACGCTATCCACTCGTGTTCGTCACGCGCTTGGCAGAACGTCTTACATAAGCTTCGGTGGAGCAATCAGCCGCTATCGCTCAAAATGGGGTTTTTCGAGTGAAGACATCGTACTCGATGAAGCCAGAGAGCGTATCACAGACTATTCCCTGAAATCTGACTTTGAGTACTTCGGCTGGAAGGATCATCAAATCAAAACGGGTGTGTGGTACAGCTTCTATGACACACATTTCTGGGAAAAAAACGAGGATAATACTTTTGTTGACGTAGACACCGGAGCACATAATACTTCTCTGTATATTCAGGATATCTGGCGTTTGAATTCGTTCTTTGAGCTGCAATATGGCGTTCGCGGTTACTATCACAATGTCGGCGAACAAACGGCTTTTGACCCCCGCCTTGCAATGGTTTATCACTATAATCCGCAAATCCGCTTCAAGTTTGGTGGAGGACGATATACACAATGGATGAACGTTATGTCTGGTGGCAGTGAGATGAGTATCTTCGACGTCTGGTTCCCTGTTGATGAATCAATTGATCCATGCTACACTAATCAAATAGTCCTTGGGTTTGAGTGGGATCGAACCAATGGATATGAGTTTACTATGGAAACTTACTACACTGATATGCACAATGTCGCCGCTTTTCGACCGATGGTTGATTCCGGCGATCAAATGACCGATGCCTTCGTTACAGGTGATGGAAACGCTTACGGATTCGAATGGATGCTTCGAAAAAAGGCTGGCAGGTTAAACGGTTGGTTGGGGTATTCGCTCTCCTGGACGGAACGTCGTTTCCCACCCGAAAGCCAGATTAACGAAGGTAACTGGTTTTATCCCAAATGGGACAGAAGGCACGATTTTACCGTTGTCGCCAACTATAAATTGAACCGGAAATGGGACATTTCAGGCGCTTGGCGCTATAACACCGGTCAGGGCTTTACCCAGGCGTTAGGAATTTACACGCTGCGATCTATCGGTTGGGATCCCGATGATGAAAGCAATTACGGACGAATGATCCTCAAAGGAAGCAAGAATAACTACCGCTTTCCAGAAGACCATCGTTTAGACCTGAACGCATCGTACAATCACCTGTTTTTAGGCAAACCGGCAAAGTTGATATTCAGTATCTACAACGCATACAGTCGTCGAAGTTACTGGTTCAGATCATTCAATACCAGTGAGAATCCCATTGAGATCGTTGACGCTAAACTGCTGCCGGTTCTACCGTTAATTAACTATGAAGTGAGGTTTTAAAATGAAGAGTATTTCATTTATATCTTTAATACTGTCAGTATTCTTCGGACTAATCCTGATGATACTGACAACCGGTTGCGAAACTACGCCGACAGAAGTGGAAAAATACGAAAAAGAAGCAGTATTAACAGCGTTTCTCACCAATGGCGAACCGGTATCAGAAGTGTTCCTCGAACGGATTGCATCAATCTTTGACAGGTATGATTTTTCTGATGCTGCAATTACAGGCGCCGACATTAAGATATTTGACCTTAATGGCAGCGACACATTGCATTTTCAGGACGATCCCGTTAGTCACGGGCGTTACATTCCGGTTGCTGGAGATACGCTTATTCCCTTGGGTAAACACAGTTACCGCATAGAAGCATCCATTCCGAACGGTGAATTTCTCTGGTCGGAAACGGTTGTACCGGATGCTTTTACATCATTGGACATTGTGCTGATAGATGAAGATGGGACATTTTATCCTGTTTCGAGCGGTGATACTTTGACTCGCAATGATCCATATATGTTTTGGCGCTGGTCGAGTGTTGACTCGGCTGGAGGTTATCTTGGACTGATCGTTGCGGAAACACCACGCGATTCACTGGTGCCGTTAGACCCGAATTGGGATCCGAATGATCCTGACGATGAAATCGAAGACGAAAACCGAGAACGCTCCGGTGATATGATTATGCGAAACGATGCCACGACCGTATCTGTGCCCTGGATATTTTTTAATTGGGAGGGACCAAACCGCATCGAACTAAGGGCTATTTCACATTCATACTATGAATACAAGTTCTCGCTAATGCGCGTCGAGATGGGTATGCTTGAAAACCCAATATTCAACATCAACGGCGGTCTGGGTATCTTTGCAGGGAGCTCAAAGGTTGGTATGATTGTTTATTTGAAAAGGGTTGAAGAACAGTAACACAGGAGTCCTTGCCTGGGGGAATAAAGAAGTGAAATTAACGAATATTTATAAATGAATTAAAGTTATTATCTCAGAAATAACTTGATTCTTAATATATATAGATGTAAATTGGAAAAGTATTGTAATATACAGGAGATTATTATGAAACTAAAAGTCTATTTCATTTCACTTCTACTTACACTATTCATTCTTAACAATAAAATATCCGCACAATTCGGTGATTGGTGTTTTGATGAACGCGAACCAAGAAATCTGGTAGTTAGTGCCTGACCGAAAACCCCAGATTTTCTGGATAAGAGCCCCTTTTTGTCATTCCCGCGAAGGCGGGAATCCAGGAGAAACAATAAGTTGTCTGGATTCCCGCCTTCGCGGGAATGACAAAAAG
>JAVCDD010000174.1 GCA_030765125.1 Candidatus Hatepunaea meridiana | reverse complement strand
GAAATAGCAAGCTTTAAACATATTGTGTGAGTTTTTCAAAGAACAAACAGCAAAATCTTCAAGATTAAATATATGCCTTAAGTCATTTACTGCTTGACTTGAAGGCTTTTCGGTCAGACACTACTTATGCAAAAGGGCTCGATAAATCGGCCCCTACGCGGAACTTTTAATGTTTCAAACAATTATAAAAACCAATATTGATACTTAACAAAGTAATGCTAATTATTAAATAATTTTCCACCAAACACACGTTAAACAGGAGCTTCGTATGCGTTTAACAAAAACAATCATCGCCATAATTCTAATATGGTCATCATCCTTAGTAGGATTGAATATGGAGAGATTCGCCAGTCACGCCCCGGAATTCTTCGTTCATTCCCTCGATGTAGAGCTGCATGATGATTTGGCTTTAGTCACCGGGAATGGTGGGTTCATGATCTATGATATCTCTGATGGTATCCGTTATATTAACCGTTATATTCCCGAAGGTGGTCGTACCGCAGCGATTTATAATTGCTGTGCAGGTGAAGGAGTCGCTTTTGCTGCTGCGCGTGGCGCTGGAATGTATATTATTGATATTTCCAATCCTCAGAGCCCCGCCTTACTCACAAGGTGGCAAGTTCAAAATCAATCCCTTGAAGATGCTGCACTTTACAATGACCTGGTGGTTGTGTCCGCTCATCAGGATGGACTTTATATTCTAAATGTTTCCGATCCGGCTCATCCTGAAGTAACCGGTACTTTTGAGGAGATGGAGAACTGCTGGGAACTTGCATTCGATGAAGAAGGACGGCTGTTTGTAGCGGACGGAGTCGGTGGGCTTGTCATTTTAAGTATTGATGACGAACCCGATATCCTCTCAAGAATGGAAACATCCGGCAATGCCATTGACATTAAAGTGAGTGGTGATTTATGCGCTATTGCAGTCGGCGCCGATGGTGTGGATATTTTCGATGTTAGCGATCCTGCCGATCCCATCTTCCTTCTCAATTTCAACACTCCGACTTATGCCGGTCACATCGGTTTCGATGGAGATCTCGTAGCTGTTGCCGACTGGGACGCTGTGTTAGTCTATGATATTTCCGACCGCGAAAACCCTGAATTGACCGGTTATTACCCAACCGGCTATCGAGCTATGGGTGTGGATATGCGTGGTGAGAACGTTTACCTTGCCGACTGGTCGAAATTCATCGGCTTTGCTTATGGTCCGATAGACGGCGCTGATATTGCTTTTTCCACCAGGCGTATCATACCCGTCGGTGAGGGTGTGATGGACACCTCGCTTTATGTTTTTAACCATGGTCAACAAGAGCTTGAGGTTGAGCGAATAAGCTGCAATGCCCAGGAATTCAACGTTGATCCCGGTAATTTCAATCTCGATTCCGGTGACAGCCTGGAGCTTTCAATAACATACCTTCCTCCTGACTCGCGGAGTACTTCCTTACGTTTTCAGAGCAATGATACGGATGACCCGACATCGACAATTACTCTTGAACCATCAGGTGGATTGGGCGTAGGTGACCGGGCGCCGGATTTCTCAAGCAGAATCCTCGGTGGTGGTAACTACAGGCTGTCGGATATGCAGGACAGGGTGCAGCTAATAATCTTCTGGGCTTCGTGGTGACCCACCTGCGGTCCACAGTTAGTGGATATGCAGAGTTGGATTGATGAGCGCTACGGCGACCAAGATGCCTTCGATTTCTATGCGGCTAATGTTAATGAAAACGAGAACCACGTAGCTCGATATGTCGAACAGATAGGGCTGACAACACCGGTCATTCTCGTTTCGCAACAAACATATACTCAATATCGCCTTCGTGGAGGTTTAAGTCCGTATCCTGTGGATTATATTATCGATGGAGATGGAGTTGTCCAGTATGCCCAGCACGAATACGAACCGGAATTAATGATGATGACCATTGAACGGCTGCTTGAGATGGATGACGACCACATACAAAACAGAGGCAATACCAACCTCGATCAACCCAGTGGATTTATCATTTATCCAGCCTTGCCAAACCCTTTCAATTCATCAATAAACTTAAGGTTCGAACTATTAAACCCACACATCGTTTCCATAAAGATTTACAACCTTAACGGATGTGAAATTGCCACCTTAGGCAAACGGTTTTTCACCACAGGCTCACATTCACTGAATTGGAATGCAAACGATTTCCCCTCCGGTATATATCTATGTAAATATCAGGCTGGTGATGTTTTGCGAACGAGTAAATTGATTTTGATTAGATAGAACTTGACCGAAGAGCCACTCTTTTGTCATTCCGGACTTGACCCGGAATCCAACTACGTAGTGTCTGACCGAAAACCCTCGTTTTTCTGGATATTACCCCCTTTTGTCATTCCCGCGAAGGCGGGAATCCAGGAGAAACAATGGATTATCTGGATTCCCGCCTTCGCGGGAATGACAAAAAGGGGGCTTTTCGGTCAGACACTACGTAGTAACGTAGGACGGGATTTTATCCCGCCGAACTAACAGTCTTGGTTATATACAACACATCAAAGTTGACATGACACTAATGCGTTACAATCTGGTTTCAATCCCAAACCTTCGGGAGTAACCAGACGACCCCAAACGATAAGGCATTATTCCGTTACTAGTACTCGGTTGCATTAAAAACTATAATTATTATCGTAAGGTTGGAGATTGCTTCGCTACGCTCGCAAAGACAGGGTACATACAATTTATTAAATACTTACATAATTGTCTTTGCGAGCGTAGCGAAGCAATCTCTTGCTATCATAATGTTATGAATTAATGCAAGCGAGTACTAGGACATTCCGAGCTTTTACGTGAGAGAGCGTGTACAGTCAGGTGAAGCCATAAAACAATCATTGACCCGGTTTTCATATCCAACTGACATTAAAGCCCCAATGAGTCTTGTTAAAGTGATCCAATCATTCTATATTAAATTATCTGAAGATTTTCTACCACCAGATCTTAATTTTCAAAAAGCAACCATGCGCGCAGAAATAAAAAGCCAACTAATCTTCCGTCCTGAAATATTCGAACTTGTTAAAAGCGATATTCAGGCAGCATATCTGGAAGATAACCGCCCATGGGTAGTTGGATTCAGTGGAGGTAAGGATTCAACCTTACTTATGGAATTGGTCTATTATTCGCTCGCAAGCATTCCACCAGATCTTCGCACTAAACAAATCTATGTTCTTGCATCGGACACACGAGTTGAGACGCCGGACATACCGACTGACTTAATATCTCATATCTGGAAACACGTTTATAAGGAGGAACCAATGCCGGAACTCGAATCCAAATCAGAATATCTTTCCAAAGAGGATCAGATACTTCAGGAGGTCTGTGAAGACATGGGCTTCCCCTTTGAAACCATGCGTCGCCTGCACGAAATTGAAATAGAACACGGTCATTTGAAACGCAGGCATGGGTTGCCAGGAGAGATGAGGGAGGTGTTTAGGGCAGATATTTAAAATTAGAGTTCGTCTGCTTTTTTGTTACTTTCACATTGTTGAATTTGCTCTTGTATAAGATCATTAATAAGCATTTTTATATCAATGTATTTCAAAGTTCGCATTAATAGAGCAGAATCTATAAAGTATTTTTTAAATTTTAACCAATATTTACCATCCTGTAAATCTCCTATAAAGCGTTTAATCATATCGCGTATCTCTTCATTGGAGCGATTATATGTTAAACAAACGTCTGATAATTTACCTTTTGATATATAGATTTTATTTGATAACTGTTTTGAAATACGTTTTGAATTTAAGAAACATAGGTCGGCTTTTATAATTCCCCCATTAGCGTAAAATTCAATCCAACCAATAATTCTATTATAATTCCACATCGAAGGAACCGGAATTGGAACGTAATTTCTCTGATAATATTTTTCGGCATCTTCTCTTTTACCACCAAACCTTACTTCCAATTCAACTAATGACAAAATTTTTTTATCATGCAACTTACCAAGTTGCTCATAATAATCCTCCCGGGATTCGCGGTATATTGGAACAACAAATATTGTCTCACCAATCAACCTCATAACTAAATACCACTAATATATTTTGTACGATTGCATCCGTTTAAGAAGACGGGGTGTTTTGTTGTTATAGTGATTCGCATTTTCAATCCGAACTATAAAAAAAATCTGCTGTTTCTTTTTGTTTAATTGTGATCATTAATAGATGGTATGAAATTCGTTACGAGTGCCTCTACTATTGGATTTCGGTTTTTCTCCTTTCCACCAACGTGGTAAAAATGCTCTCTAGTAATAATATTATACTTTTGCCAAAGTGTCTTTAAATATTCGTTATCACGATAATCATTATGATGCCAGGTTGATAAAATAAACTTACTTTCCGATTTGGCTAGAGATTCATAAAGCCCCAGTTCAAGTTCTTCCCCCCAACCGTTGTAATAATCAACATGACGTCCAATATATGGTGGATCACAATAGATAATGTCATCTTTGCCACCAGCAGATATAGTTTCTTCAAATGATTGACATTTAAATATAAATTGCTTTTCCTTCAGTATTATTGTGATATTTTTAACCTGATTTACAATTTTCGTTATATACGCTTTCGCAAAGCGATGTGGCTTACGACAAAAAGGAATGTTAAACTTTCCACAACTATTAAATCGAATCATTCCGTTGAATCCTGCCCTGTTTAGAAACAAAAAATCTAATGGATTGTGATTTTCATTAAATCTCTCTCTCACTTTATAATATTGTGATTCACCATTTTCCAACAGTCTGCCTCCTTCCTCTTCTAAATATTCTCTAACAATAGTCGAGGTAATAGAGCCTTCTAAAATTGCATTGTAAAAATTAACAAGGTGTGGATTGGTATCGCACATAAGTGCATATTTAGGGGTAATATTAAATCCTACCACACCGGTTCCCATAAAAGGTTCAATCCATAATCCTTGAAAGTCATCGCTTACGAGACATTTAATCCATGGAACCAGTTTGGTTTTAATTCCTTGAGATTTTATTGGTGGGACATATACCTTCATCTTCAATCCTTCTTTGGATTTTTGTTATTCTTCGGCACAATTAATGATCTGTCACCACCCCTGTAGGTGATAAAATCACTTAATGCGGTGATCTTTTTCGTCCCTCCTTTACCATCTGAAATAGTGATTGTTTTGTAATTCATCCAGTAGTCATCAAACCACTCCTCTCCAAGTTTAGAAAACATGCCCCTTTTATTAAGTATATCATCGATGCGATTTATACTACCAATATTGGCTGTATTTCCACTACCACTTTTATCGCTTGCAATAGTCCATTTTTCTGCCACAAAGAATTGAAAATCCTTCACTACTGAGACTATTGAATGAAGTTCATTCACACCATAACACTTAGTCTCCTCAATAGTTGATCCTTCTGCACGGTTATATATTATTCCTATACAGAAATGTCCTGCGTATGAATTGTAAGGATACTGAATATTTTTTGTGCTAGTTCTTTCTTTAAAATATTTACCATGTGAACCAAGTGTAAAACCGTTACATAAGTATTGTTTTTGGGGTATTCTATATGTAGTTTTAAAATCAACGGCAAACTTTATATCCTCATTATCTTCCTTGATAAATGATATATCTGGATAATAATTCTGATGATCTGTGAGAACTATCTTGTAATCATTATTTTTCGCAAACTCTAATATTTTTGGGAACAAATGTATTTCTAATATCTTTGAAACTATTTTTGTATCGGATGAGAGTGTGTAAACATTTTTAAATACATCAATAAAGCCTTTAATTGACCATTGTCCGTCAGCGATACTTATATGTTCTCGTAATCCATCGACAAATTCTGTCAATTGTGCCTCAAACTGCTGTTTGATATTCATTACTGCCCCTGTTACCGGATTTGTTTCAGAAGTCCGTTTGGTGTTAGATCCTTTTGAACGATAGGTAAAAATTAACTATCAACCTAAATGTAACAAATCTTTTTAAGGGTGCAAATAATTATCTGTATTTTGTTACCAACTTACGAGAAACCACGCTGCGTTTTGGCTACACAAAATGAATGTGGAAATGGTGGGTCTCAAATACTGCATACTTCCCTTTTCGACCTGATATTCTCACAAAATGACAAGAGATGGTTCCAATCCACAAACTGCTTCTCATTTTTACCAAGTGTACACATCAGTATGTAGTGAACTGTATTTTGTTATAATATAATAAAAAGAGCATATATAATGGTAGCAATAAACATTAGTGACATACCTATGCTGTAAATCGGTTCATCAATAATGTTTAATTTTGATGTCATTTTTATCAACGGGAATGTTATTGATGAGACAATTAAAGCTGATATCAAACAGTATAATAATATTGAAGAAGAAAACGATGACCAAAATAGAATTCCAATCCAAGGTCTAATTCCTTTAAATACTATAGAATCAAATATATAATATGATCCTGTTGATATTGGAATAATAATAAATATGAGAGTTGACAAGGAAATATCAATAATAAGAAGCAATGGAATATATTGTAATCTTACTTTTTTAGCAATCCTTAAAATTGAATTAGTCTCAATAGTACTGAAATAATCAACCGTTATATTTAATAATAAATAAAAGGAATATAGAAATTCATCTTTTATAATTGCCTTGATATAAGAAACAAAAACTTGATAATTAATAATTGAAATTAATGCTACGGAAAAAAGCGATATGGTAATTATTCTAATAGGATTATATCTATTGATATAATTATTTACTAAAGTGTCTATATAATTCGCAGGTTTAAAAATTGCCATAATATTGCCTATTATTTTCATTTTTATGTCCTTTTTACTGCAAATTATAACCACAGTTAATACAAAGCCGAGTAAGAAACCAGAACCGTTAAAAAATAGAAACAAAACAAAAGTGAAAATCCAAAGAAAAAAGTGAGGTGTAATACCAATTCGAAGAAAGAAAAGGCTGCCAGTTGTGCAACCTCCTGCAATACCCATTAGGAAACAACCAGATGTCAGACCTATTATTGAATCGTCTATGTTATTGTAATACGTGTAATAGGCAATGAAACAGAACATAATAATCAACGAAATACCAAATATGAAAGATAAATGTGCAATAAGGATCGATAAGGATAATTTATGACGGTGTTGGAAATATTCACATGTTGTTAATATTATTGAAGCAATAAAAGAACCCGTAACAGATACAATTAAAACATTCGCAAGTAAAGGGGAACCAATGACAATAATAAAGGTTAAAAATATACCAAACAAGATAGATGAAATACATGAAATGTAAATAAATCTCCATAGAAATATCTTAATAAATGAGGTTTTTCTTGATAGGTATAAATTATCGAAAATAATGTTAACAAAATTGATGATAGACTTCAAATGTTCTTTCAATGAGAGAGAAGCACTCGCTGTTATATACTTGTATATTAACTGCTTATCACTTACGCTAATCGATTTATTTGCAATATGGATAAAAACATATAGTACACCTATAATCGATGCATATGTTGTAATGATTGTGACTACGTTCATATAGTATTTATTGGTGAATCCTCAACTCATCCAACGTCTTTCTTCCGAATATTCCCTGCATTGAGTGTCGTGACGGGGTGCTTGGACTACTTGTTGCCCATGTATTAGCCTGCTTTCGTAATTTCGTGCTAATCGCTTGCTACAAGAGCCAGTAAACATATTATTCCTACAGTTGCTACCAATCCATCAAACTTTTGTTTCTTCATCTTCTTTTTATTTTCTAGTTGTGACTTCATATTATTTATTTGTAGTAGTATATCATCGTATGCCTTTCCTGTATACTCACGATCAATAACAATATAATCTCTTTCATAAATGAATCCTGTTATCTCATTTTCCAAACCTTTTTCGACAGCAATCAATATTGGGATTTTTGCACTAACCGCCGCTCCAATTTCCTGCTGTACAAAATTTGAGTTAATACTTGGTTCAGTTAATAAAGCAAAGAATAGGTCACTATTTTTGATTTCTCGTAAGATCTTCTCGGATATTGTCTCTCGAACTGAAATATCATGTTCTGCTAAATATGGTTCAACTTCAGCTTGTCGCATCAGATATTGTACCATTCCTATCAAAGGTTCCTTAAAACTATGACTGACGAATACTTTCATTTTTATCTCCTAATAGAAAATATTTCACGGCTTACACACCTTACACGGCTCATACTCCATTTGAAGAGCCTGGTCTCGTGGTATAGTACGTTTTGATTTCTTAAGATGCTGGCAGGTTTCCCGGTGGAACTTGGTTCCGGTTTTGGTGACGTAGACGGTTTGCTCCTGCTTGTCGGAGGAGCTGTCCGCAATTACGTCGAATGACTCGATCTTTGCCTGGGGTGGTGGAGTCTCCTTCTTTGAACAGGAGACGACGAGAAGCGAACAGATCAGGACGATAAACAGTATCTGTTTCATGGCTCTATTTGTGTTAAAGACTGTTTTGAGCGATAGTGGTAAATTAAGTAGTATATGTAAGATAATATGTTATATTTGAATACACAAGGGATTGTTTATTAAATCATTGTTAAATTGCTAAATTGTTGTATTGTTGTATTCTTTCAACAGGGAGTGAGCAACTGAGCGAGCTTTGAAACAATTACGTAGCCTGGTTTATCAGAAACCGGGGATGATAATTGAAATTAGGTTCTACATAACCGGTCGCAAATTGCGACCACCTGATAATTAAAACCAAATACCGACATGTCAAGTAAATCCAAATCAATAATCCCCATAGAGAGGATTGAATCACGGATATTACTGTTCCGTGGCAAAAAGGTTATAATCGATACCGATCTGGCTGAACTCTATGGAGTTGAAACCAAGGTACTGAATCAAGCTGTGAAGCGCCACATCAACCGTTTCCCACCGGATTTTCTATTTAAACTTACTAATAACGAGAAAATGTAGGTGGTCACAAATTGTGACCACCTACTAATGCGTTGCTGTCCGGTTTCGGCTTCAGCGGTTTTAGATGGACAATCTGTGACTGATGTGATAAATGTTATGTAAATCCGATCCTGTTCCGTTTCGATCCCGTCTGACATGCCCGGCTGCCTGTCGATATACCAATCACATTTTGAAAACCCGAAGCCCTCAACATATATTCCCCCCAACTACCCCACCCTATCTAAAGAGATCATTACCGGATAATCCGCAAACAAGTATACCCAAAGAATCAAACCTCCCTTCATACCGAACTTCCCGACACCACGACACCACGACACCCCAACACCACGACACCCCAACACCACGACACCCCAACACCTCAACACTACGTCACCTTCCGTCACATTTCCGTCTCACCCTCGGGACCTTACCCACAAAGGCTTTGCACCCACTCTGTGACGATGTGACGCTGTTTTACATAGTGTGTTGGTAATATGCAACATATATAACCAAAAATCAACCCAAAATACCTTTTGACAAAGTATTGCTGCTTTTAATTGAAATATTATTGTAAGTTACCTGATTTTAAATAAAACGTGGATTTAACTCTCTTTTTTTTGTATAATAACATAGACAACAGAATATAAAATGCCGGAAGAAAAATCCAATGTTAGCAGCCGGTCTTCCGGAATATTCCTGATTCGCATAGCAACACCCGGAATGTCCCGAACAGTTAAAGTAGCTAATATTAAATAATTTTGGAGAATTATAATGCCATCAAAACACCACACTCTGTTATCATCCATTCTGATTCTTCTCATTGTATCAATTGCCTATCCTGCAACAATAACAATCAATCAGAATATCGAATACCAGACCATCGAAGGATGGGGAGCGTCTTCAAACTTCAGCGAGAGTTCTCTTTTCCGCATACCGGAAGCGCTTCGCGAGGAGTTGTTTGATCTGATTTTTGATGACCTCGGAACTAATATCCTCTGCATTCGCTTATACGCAACTTTCCAGGGAAGAGAGAACGGCGCGTACAACTGGGGAGTCATGGAAGACCAACGCGAAATTATTAATAGCGCGCTGGAAAGAGGCAATATCGACAACATCTGGCTGAAAGTATCCAGCCCTCCCGGCTGGATGAAGGATAATAACGACGACGCTCACGCCGGTCATCTACTCGAAGAACATTACCAGACTTATGCCGATTACCTGTCCTACTACATCCGGCACATGGAAAGCGATTACGATATTCATATTGACGCTGTCAGCATCTTCAACGAACCCGGCTGGGAACATAACAACGTCGACTACGAATCAACATCCACGACGCCTGATGAATACCGCGACGTTCTAAAGGTTGTCGGACGAACATTCGAAGAGGACGAGATCGGCGACGTCGTTTTTATGTGCCCTGAGAGTGGTCATATCACCGGCAACCGCGGCTGTTTGAGCGCCTATCTGCCTGTGATCCTCGCTGACTCGATAGCTGCGAATTATTTGGGAAGAATCTCAACCCACCAATATGGAGATTATTCTCTGCTTTATGGTATGGGTGACGCAGATGATTGGGAGGGTTTAGTTGAACTGGGCGATGAGAACAACCTTAACATTTGGGAAACGGAGATATTTTTCGGAGGTGCGTTAGAATCAGATGATATTTATGAAGGATTATATACAGCTCTGTTAATCCATACTGCTCTGACTAACGGCAATGTCAGCGCCTGGCACTATTGGCATTATTATTGGAATGCTATCGAGAATAACTCAACCGGAATAGTTGAGATAGTTCAGGAGGGTCGCGAACGCTCCCTGGGCGTTTATCCGCGTTATTATGTGATGAAGCAGTGGGCAAAGAACGTTCCGGTGGGTTCAATCAGAATCGGAGCTTCATCGGATGCAGACAGCCTGTATGTGACTGCCTTCAGGAACAATGGACAGATAACTATAGTCGCTTTCAATCATACAGGTGATGATATTGAGACAACATTCGAATGTGAAGAAATTGCAGGTAATATACGCTGCATCCGAACGACAGAGAATGAGAATTATCAGGAACAGAATGAAATAAATTCTGAAGGTGATGGTTTTCAAACTAATATTTCGGCTCACTCAGTCAATACATTTATCATCCCGATAAACGAAGAAGGTGTTAATGATAATATCAATACAATCGAAAAATATTCCTTGCTGTCATGCTATCCAAATCCGTTCAATGCTGTAGCTACTATAGGCTATAATCTACCTGCAGCCACTTATGTAAGGTTGTCTGTCTATAATACTGAGGGACGACTTATTCAGACATTAACAAACGGTTGGAGAATGGTTGGTGAGAACCAGACTGCATTCAACGGACGCTCGCTACCCACTGGAATGTATATTCTTCGCCTTGATGCAAATAATCTCACTCAGACGAAGAAGCTACTGTTGATGAAATAGTGATCCTGTATCTTAAGTTCATAACAAAAAGTGCTGTCAGGTTTGATCCTGATAGCGCTTTTTTTACAAAGTCACTTTGACTTATAGTGTTCAGTCCGTAGATAAATAGGGAAAAATTGCTATTGCACAGGTTGTCAACTTTTGATTCCCCTAATTTATAATTCCGTTGATTATAGCATTTCCTGAAAGTCACGTCGTTGCGAGCGAAGCGAAGCAATCTCTTTCGTCACTAATATTCAAACAGATCGCTTCGTCCCAGCGTTCCTCGCGACGACGTTGACAAGTCATTACTTCCAGGAAATACTATAATAGACAATCCTGTAAATCCTGTTATCCTGTCAAATAATTCTGTAAAGACTGTGAAACACTTGTCTAAGCGCATGATTCGCATTATCTTTTCATTAACCAATGAAATTATTTGAAATAATATCTATATTCCTTTGAAAGTATTGTTACATAGTGCCTGACCGAAAAGTCCCCTTTTTGTCATTCCCGCGAAGGCGGGAATCCAGGTAATCTATTGTTTCTCCTGGATTCCCGCCTTCGCGGGAATGACAAAAAGG
>JAVCDD010000086.1 GCA_030765125.1 Candidatus Hatepunaea meridiana | reverse complement strand
TGAAACAATGAAACAATGAAACAATGAAACAATGAAACAATGAAACAATGAAACAATGAAACAATGAAACAATGCAACAATCTAACAATTTAACAATGAAACAATGAAACAATGCAACAATGTAACAATGAAACAGTAATCACTGTCATTCCCGTGAAGACGGGAATCCAGATTGAGAGTTTTCTCCTCAACCAACCAAATTAACATAACGATTCCTTAATATTGTGTACAGCTAAAAACTTTTAAACTGGATTCCCGCCTTCGTGGGAATGACAAAATGGGGTTAATATCCAGAAAAATGATGGTTTTCGGTCAGACACTAAATAAACAACTAAATCAACAGAATCATTAATAATAGAGGAGTTTATCGTTTGAAGGGGATTAAACCAATTAAGATATTCAAAAAAAGACCCAAATTATCAGAAATGATTCTGAAGTTTGCTGGAGACTATATAAATATGGGTGAAACAACTGCGGACAGGGAAAACTACCTTCGATCAGCAGTTACTGCTTGGAACATCGCCTATTTTAGCGGTTCAAAGCGTGAAGAGCTTATTAAAACCTGCATAAAGGATTTTAAGGAAATCAACAATGCAACCAAAGAGCAATGCCGAAAATTTGAGGCTAATATCCGTCTTCTAATAAAACAAAAAGACAAACACTGTCCTGATGTAAAAGTACAAATATTGGATGCGCAGATAAACATAGTTGATGGTAAAGAACGAATAACGGTTGCATCAGTGCGAGAGACTTGGAAATAAAGTCACGTCTCCCGGATTTTCCAAATCCGGGAGAGCAATGTCAGTAGCGTAGGCGTCCCTGCCTGCGAGCAATCTAACAATTTAACAATGAAACAATGAAACAATGAAACAGTAATCACTGTCATTCCCGTGAAGACGGGAATCCAGATTGTGATTTTCTCCTCAACCAACTAAATTAACATAACGATTCCTTGATATAGTGTACAGTTAAAACTTTTAAACTGGATTCCCGCCTTCGCGAGAATGACAGAAGGAGATTAAAAACTAAATGGAGAGATATTATGTTTATTAAACATAAAGAATTATACTGCATTCTTTTAATGCTTGCCATAGCATTTACAGGATGTGATCTTGGAACGCCATCTGAAGTTCCACGTGATAATCCCTGGGATGAAGGTAATCCCAATCGACCGAGAACACCTGAAGGATTAGTAGCAGATGCCGTTTCCGCAACGGAGATTATATTGAAATGGCGCGATCTGTCAGGTAACGAAGATGGATTCGATGTATATGAAAGAACGGAAGAAGACATCGAGTTCTACGTGGTTACTTCTACTGCTGCAAGCGTAGACTCTGTGTTACTTCAAAACAAAACCCCAAATACCGAATATGTGTACTGGGTACGTGCATTTAACAACTATGGTTCTTCAGATTCAACCAATCTTGCGAGAGTTGCAACTCCTGATACGCCTCCCGCCTCACCAAGCAATTTAATAGCGCGTAATGTTTTAGAAACAGACATAGTTTTAGCATGGCAAGACCGGTCACATAACGAGACAGAATTTCAAATCTTCGAGAGTATTTCGGACACAATGGATTTTGTAAAAATTATTACTGTTAATCAGGATGACACCACAGCTGCTATTACAGATCGTCAACCTTTAACGACTTACTATTATCGTATTCGTGCTGTTAACAATTCCGGTGAATCTGATTTTACCGCTATCGCCTGGGCGACGCCGGCAGCTTTACCACCAACGCCTCCGACAAATCTGGTTGCAGATGCAATATCAGAAACTGAAATTTCGCTTTCTTGGCAAGACAACTCTATGACTGAGAGTGGTTTTGAAATATATGAAAGTGTGGAGGACGTTCAGGATTTTCACCTGGTAAAAACCGTTTCACTAAACACTGTAAAAGATACACTTACCGAAAGACAAGTAAACACTACATATTTCTATCGTATAAGAGCAATTAATCAATATGGTCAATCCGAATATTCCAACATTGTTAGCACGACTACGGAAGATAATCCGCTTTTACCCAACGCTCCAACCAATCCAGAGGCAGAGGCAATCTCTCCAAATGAAATAATCCTGACTTGGCAGGATACAAACGATAACGAGGGAGATATTGAAATCTATGAAAGCATAAATGACAATCAAAATTTCAATCTAATAAAAACCGTTTCTGCAATTGTTACGTCTGACACAATAAGTTCTCTGCAGCATATTACGACATATTTCTACCGTCTACGTGCAATCAATCAGGAGGGACATTCGGATTATTCAAATATCGTTAGCGCAACAACTCAAGAAGATTACCTGTTACCAAACCAACCAACCAATCTTGAAGCAGAAGCTATTTCTGCGAGTGAGATTGTTCTAATATGGGAGGATAATAATGACAATGAGGGAGATATTGAAATCTTTGAAAGTGTTAACGATATCTATCATTTCAGTATGTTGAGAACGATTACCGCTGTTGAAGAAGCCGATACTCTCAACGACCGTCAACCTAACACTACTTATTATTATCGAATCAGGGCAGTAAATGAATATGGTAATTCACCTTTTTCAGATATGGTAGGTATAACTACGCCATTATCGGAGAGTTTAGGAGTTTTTGCCTTTGTGGCTGCAAGAAATTATGACTTATTTGTAATTGATTGCACAGATCCTGCTAATCCTGAAGAGATTGGATTTTGTTATACACAAGATAATGCGAGAAAAGTAGAAGTAGTTAATGGTGTCGCGTATGTGGCAAGTGATGATCTTTTAATTCTCGATGTTTCAGATCCGAGTAATCCTTTTGAGATTACTGTTTTTCCAATCGAAACGCCTATTACTGATTTAGAGATTTGTGATAATAGAGCTTATATTTCCGAACAGGGTATACGGGATATTGAAGAAAATATATATAATGGAGCAGGTTTACGTATAGTTGATTTTTCTGATCCTCTTAATCCTCATGAATTGGGTTTTTATGATGGTATAAGCATACCAAATGCTGTTGCTGTATCAGGTGATTATGCTTTTGTTGGAAACTCACTATTAAGATCGGATGTTGAAGAACTTTATGGAGGCGGTCTTCGTGTAATTGATATTACTGATCCAACGATTCCCGAAGAAGTGGCGTTTTATGACACCTTAACCGGGATTTATGATATTGTTATTTCGAGCAATTACGTTTATTTAACTGCGGGTGGAGGTGGTCTTATTCTTGATGTTTCAGATCCAGTAAATCCTGACTCTGTGGGAACCTTTGATGCTGGGGGTTCTGGTTCTTTAACAATAGCTGGTAATTACCTCTATTGCGCATATAATAGATACATATATATTTACGATATTTCCGATCCGTCTAATCCTTTCAGAGTAGATCAATATGATTTTGGAGAGCGTAATTACGTTTATGGTACGGCTGTCTTAGGTGGATACGTATATGTTGTAGGATATAATATTGGTCTTATAATACTCGACAAATCCAACCCTTATAATCTGCGTGAGGTTGGTTCTTGTTATATGCGAGGCAACGGTTATGGTGTTGCGGTAGTCAATTATCGGTAAGAATAATTTGGTATTGTTCTAAATATCAGAGGATTAAGTCTATGAGGTGTAAGCTTTGTCTTCAAGCCTCATAGCCCGGATTTTCCGATCCGAGGGAGCAATGTCAGTAGCGTAGGCGTCCCTTCCTGTGGAAACTTAAACCCGTTTTCTTTATCAGTGATATGAAACTGTGGAAAAATACGTTTACAACCTGGAAGAGGAGATGTTTGTTGGCTGGCTCGATGAGTTTCCCGACTACAGGATGAAGGGAGTGAGTCTGAAAGAAATAGAGGTATCAAATGAATTATAGAGGTTCGTACCGGAGGCTTCTTGGTAATGCTAAAGCTGCAATGTTGGCTGCAATTGAAATATATAATAAGCCAAGGTTTGAATATCGCGATGAATGTTTTGTATTCCTTTTAATAAACGCATGGGAACTGGTTCTTAAGGGGGTGCTTTCAAAGAACAAACAATCGATATACTACCAAAAGCGCCGAAATGAACCATACAAAACGCTATCACTAAAAGACGCATTTAATAAAGCGGAAAGATTTTTTCAAGAGTGTTTGAGTTCATTACCACTTCGTAAGAATATTGAATTACTTACAATATACAGAGATAATGTTGTTCACTTTTATAATGAAAAGGAATTTGGGAAAATGATATATGCTCTTGCACAAACTAGCATTGTGAATTTCAAAGACCTTGTACAAAATGTATTCGCGCAGGATATTGGGGAAGAGATAACATGGAGTCTATTACCTCTTGGAATGTCTCCACCCATCGATCCAATTCAATATATCAAGGCAAAGGCAAGTGAAATTAACAGAAGAAATTCGGCAGTATCTCAATTCTTGACCGAGCTTCAAAAAGCCGTAGAGGAAGTAGAGGATGCTGGATTAGATACGGGAAGGCTTTTAACAATATTTACTGTCAATTTGCAATCGACTAAGAAAATTTCCAAAGCTGATATAATAGTTGGGATTCGTGGTAATGATACTCAAGATGAACCATTAATTGTCACAAAGTTAGTCGATCCTAATGTGACACACACGTTACGTCAGAAAAACATCACTAATCAGATTGACAATCTTCATGGTATTAATTTTACCTCACATACATTTCAGGCGATATTATGGAAATATAATCTTAAGGAGAAAAGACAATATTGTTGGAAAGATAGTGAAGGATCGCTAACAAAATATTCAAATGACATTATTACGTTTATCAAACGATTAAACCAAAACGATATTGAAACGGTGATGCATGAATATAGAACTTATAGGCGGTTAAAAAGGAAACAATCCAAAGCTAAATGATCTTTGCCATGAATCTGCGATAACGGTATAAAACTTGAATCCTGCCTACGTAGGAATTACAATTACAATAAAATTAAACAATTAAATGCTACATAAAGTAATAACAAAACAAACTTAAAAGACCCTTCATCCAAAAACCATAACTTACTCCCGCTGTCATCCCGAAGCTTCGGGATGACAGCGGGTTAGAGAGCATTGCAGCCTTATTTATCAATACACCTAACCCCGGATAAACCGACAGCTCTCTAAATTATGAATGTTGAATTTTGAATGGTTTTCATTTCATTATAATTCAAAACTTAACACTCAAAATTCAAAACACTTACTCCTGACAGGCGTGACGATAAATAAATTACCGTCACATTTCCGTCACACCTTCAAACCCAATGTGGTATGATGAACGACAATTATTCTTCCCAGTCAGCGACAATTATAATTCCCGTTTTTATTGTGCTGCCTGTGGCGTTATTTCGCTGGGCTAATGGAATGAAGCCGTAGGCGGAATGGAATTAGTCCAGCGAAATAAAAAAATTCTAATCATCCCCCTCCACATCCTTTTTCCCATGCCTTGACTTTTCTAACCGATAACTCGATAGATTCAGTTCCAGTATTACACTATG
>JAVCDD010000073.1 GCA_030765125.1 Candidatus Hatepunaea meridiana | reverse complement strand
CTTAATAAAACCGCATAATGCATATAAATGGAAATTCATATATTGTTGATTATGCCATGAATACAATTTCCATGAATGAAAACAAATCAATGATTACAACAGTTTACAAAAGGTGCGAAACTTCAGTACCTAAGCCGGATAAACCGGAAAAACTAACAAGGAAGTACAGGATGAACAGGATTTTCCTTATACTTGAATATTAAACACATATACCATTTTCTGCCGGAAATAACACGAATTTCAGATTTTAGCGCTGATATTGTCATTCCGGACTTTATACCGAATCCAGTAAGTTGCTGTTAATAGTGGATTCCGGATCAAGTCCGGAATGACAGATTAGATAAAATTCCTATTCCTGCACAGACTGAAACGAAACAAGAAAGTTCGTAGATCTGAATATACTAATCCCAGATTATTACTGGTATTTAAATAGTGCCTGACCGAAAATCCTCGTTCTTCAGGATATTAACCCACGCGACAGGAGTGTCGCGTCTACTACAATGGGATTTCCCGCGCCGCATCCGTAACCGCCCCGATCTTCACTGCATAATTACTCTTATCGCGAATGTCCTCATCGGTGACGAAGTGTATGTCCAGTATGCCGTTAACACGATAGCCGGTGCACAGGTAATTCATCTCATCAAGGGCGAGACTCCAGCCCTCAAACCACTGCAGTAACGCTTCTTTCTGTTCTTCCGATCCTCGAAAATGAATCAATAGATCAATATCGCTGTCGGGTTTTGCTGTGCAGTTCTTTGTGCTGCCAAATATGTAATAAGCAGCAACTCCGAAGCGATCCGGGTCAAGGTCTTCTGCGATACGCTCCGCCATACGCAAACGCCAGCGCCAATTGTCATCCTTGTCGCGAGTTTGAGCGTAGACTTGCTGACCCGCTGTTGTTTCGGGAGCGTCTGCGGACTGGGAAAGCACCCCCAATGCCTCATCAAGGTCAGCGTTCATATAGACGTTTAATACTTTGCCGTTTACAGCTTCCGGAACATCAATAACCCTCACGACTTTCTCAAGATACTTATACTCCGGAAGAATATCAGGAAGGATGTTGTGAGTTTTCGTAAGGAAGCGGTCATTAAACAGGATGTTCTTATCATCGGGATACAACGGTAGATAGCGGATTGAAGCTTCCACAAGGTCCTGAAAGAAGTGCGTCCCGAAGGAAAGATCGGGGACATAGTTGCCTTTCTGCCGCGCTATCTCGATCAGCATTGCGGTGTTATTAATATCTGAGTAAGTAATACTCACGCCCAGTTTAATGTCTCCCCGGCTGCCCCAGCGTCCCGGTCCCATCAATATAAACCGGTGTTTCGGAAGCAGTTTGTTGAGACGGCTGACAACTCGACCGACTTCTAAAAGAGTATCATGATCTTCAATTTCACTATACTTTTGCGGATCAACGTAAACGATATGCGAAATCCCCGGAACCGTTCCATTGGTAACGTGTTGGTTAGCTGTGAAAACGATGGCACTTTCAGGAATGTCTTTCGGTATGGGAGCAGGCGCCTGGTCGGGTGTGGTACCCTGAGGTCTGCACTGAAGCAGATAAAAGTCTTTACCGTCTGAAGCAAACTCTATATCCACCGGCACGCCCATTGTATCCTGCAGTATTTTCATAATCTTATGAATCTGGTGAACGAATGTGGTATTGGACGTCAATCCCTCAAACGTGACAACGACCTCATCGTTCTCGAAATCGAGGCTCATAAGGGACGGCTGCTGGATGCGGTCATCCTTGACAACGGAGATAAGCTTCATAACCGCCGGGAAATCATCGCCGTGCTGTTTCATAAATTCTTTGATTTCAACGGTTTCAAAGCGGTTGGTTTGCAGATTGATAACGTCCATTTTATTCGGTGAATAGCGGATGATTTCATCTAATGAGACATTCACACGTAAATTGGGCTGTCCGGGAGCAATGAGTATTGGGAAATCATCGCTAAGACGGTCAACGGCACGTGTTCCAAGCCCAGGCACCATACGAATCAATCCGTCCTCGCGCTTGATACGCGGTGACCAACGGAACTCGTTATTGCTGAAAGCCACTCCGGCAAATGAAGGCAGGAAATAATTGTTGACCTTGCTGCCGACTACTTCCTGAATAATTATTCCCATCTCCTCCTTAAAATCAGTCAAACCTCGCTCAGCTCGATATTCAAGAGGATCTGAACCGAACGTCGAGGAATAGACCTCGGCAATAGCGTCCATCAAAGCTTGCAAACGGTCATCCTTGCTGCCTTGATTGGCGAGGAAGAGGCTTTTGTATTTACCGGAAAAGGCAGATCCGAAGTTGTCTTCGAGTAAGCTTGAACTGCGCACGATAATCGGTTTATTCCCGAAGTCATCCAACGCCATTGAGAGACCCTGGATGATTTCAGGCGTAAATTGAGAGTTTTTAAATAACTGGATAATATGAGGATATTCCTGTCGAACCTGACTGACGTCTTTATATTTCTGTTCGGTGACCTCCTCCAAATTATTATTACGCATGAAGTGATGAAGCCCATCCGATGTTATATACCAGGTCTTAGGCAGTTTGATGCCAAACAGGTCGTTATCCTCAGGAGTATAATTCTTAAGAATCTGCCACGCCAGGAACAATCCGGCACTCTTCCCGCCGATCTGACCGCGGCTGCCGACCGGAAAAATCATCCGTTTAATCAGATGATAAAAGTCTTCTATTTCAACGTGGTTCTTGGCAATACTGATAAAATTGAGTTGCTCGGTAATAATTCGTCTGACCAGAGAAACCCGCAGTCCTTTCAGGGTTGAATCTGATAATTCTATTCCATCGGGCGATAGATGAATGAACCGCCGGATAGAATCGGCAATGTCGCCAAGCGAACTATCCAGAGCGACCAAGGTTTTAATCAGAAAGCTGGCTCGATCCTCCTGCATCCATTTTCGAACGCATGCTAATATTTCATCATCCGGAAGGTTTCTTTCTGCAGTATTAAAGATTTCAGCATTAAGGGATTGAAACGCCAGATTTCTTCTTCTTGCTTGTGGACGATTATCACCTTCAGTGAGTGTTTCGGTTTCAGCGAATTTATCAGAACTAATTTGCTGAAGAATTTCATTTGCCTCCTTGACGCCATTCCAGCACAGGTAGTTCAGCATCTTACGGGCGATGCGCATAAACAGCTCTCTATCCATTCGGCGTGACATATCAACCACGATACGCCATTCACTTTTCCTATCCCCGGTTGTTTCAGTTCTTGCATCTTTAGCGTCTTTGATTATATGCTTAAGGTTTTTATGCTGGATGAAATCACCTAATCTGTTGGCTATAGTGACAATAAATTTGACTTCACTTTCCAGAAACGGACCTTTGTCTGCCCGTGGAAATTCCTTTGTATAATAAACCTCTAAATAGCCGACTTGATTACCTTGTACTTCCAGGTATGCCGAGAGCTTCCATTCAGTTTCATAGAAACCAGGAGAATGATAAATTTTGTCGTCGTATAGTATTCTTACCATGCAAGAATCGGAGTATTGCCACCCAAGGGGGATGACTTTAACCATATCCTCGAAAACCAAATCAATATCCATATCATAATCGCGTAACAGTTCCACGACCTGATACAGACAATTCAGTTCTTTGGTTCGTTCCTTAAGTGAAACAATGAGTTGGTCTACTTGACTGACCTGATTATTCATAATATGGAATTCCTGATTTTTTTACCGCAGAGGGCGCAGAGAGCACAGAGTATAAGATTATTTTGCTCGTTCGCAAAACGTTGAATTTAAAACTTGTTTACTATACGTTTAATGCCTTCTTTTAGTAGTTTGACATTGAAGTTGATTAGTAATCCGAGTCGTTTGTTACTCAGTTTCAGGTATGATAATAATTGCGCTTCGTGAATTGGGGCAAGTTTTTGGATTGATTTAAGTTCAACTATGACTGAGTCTTCTACCGGCAAATCAATCTTATAACCGATATCTAACCTAATTTCATCATAATGAACCGGTAATCCAACTTGAGATTGAACTTTAAGCCCTCGTTTCTCCAGTTCGTACTTGAGGCAGGCTTCATAAGCGCTCTCTAATAGACCTGGACCAAGTGTCCTTTGAACCTCAATTGCAGAACCAATGATTTCTCTGCTAATATCGTTCAAGTCCATATTAGCTTCCTTTTTTTACCGCAGAGGACGCAGAGAGCACAGAGTCGTTTTTTAAACTCTGTGAACTCTGCGGTCTCTGCGGTGGAGAAGAATTAAACCCAGCCACGATCCTTGCATGCCTGTGCTACACGGTTTATAGCGATTACGTAAGCTGCGTCGCGCATAAATAGTTTCTTCTTGCGCGCCAGTTCGCTCACACCACGGAAAGCTGACGTCATTATTATATCCAGCTTGTCGAGGACTTCGTCCTTCTTCCAGAAGTAGTTCATATTGCTCTGTACCTGCTCAAAGTAGCTGCAAGTCACGCCACCGGCGTTTGCCAGGAAGTCGGGGAGCATAAATATATTGCGTTCGGCAATGACCTTGTCCGCTTCGGGAGTAGTTGGCCCATTGGCGCCTTCAGCAATGATCTTCACACGCTGAGATATTTTATTAACGTTCTTGGCACTGATTTGATTTTCCAGAGCTGCGGGGATTAATATATCTACGTCCTGTTCAATCCAGGCATCACCGGGTAACATCTCATATCCTATTTCAGCAGCTTTCTTCTTGTCGATGCCACCGAAACGGTCAGTGATCTTAAGCAGTTCGTCGATGTCGATCCCGTCACTCTTGCGGTAAGTATATGAAGCGCTGTCTTCCTGGTCCCAGCATGAGACACAGATTACTTTGCCACCCAATTTATTATACAGACGAATGGCATATTGAGCAACGTTGCCGAAGCCCTGCACGCTGGCAACGGTTTCATCCGGGTTGATGCCTAATTCTTTTAAGGCTTCCCGGAGGGTGTATATGACTCCAAAGCCGGTAGCTTCCGTTCTTCCAAGTGATCCACCCATACCGACTGGTTTACCAGTGATGATCCCCGGAAGTTTAGCGCCATGAATGGCTTCGTATTCATCGAGCATCCACAACATATGCTGCGAGTTGGTCATCACATCCGGCGCAGGAATGTCGCGTAATGGACCAATATCGCGGGCAAGTTGGCGCACCCAGCCTCGGCAGATACCTTCCTGTTCGCGGTTGCTGAGGTTGTGCGGATCGCAAATAACACCGCCCTTGCTGCCGCCGAGTGGTATATCCACTACCGCACACTTCCAGGTCATCCACATTGAGAGGGCACGAACCGTATCAATAGTTTCGAGAGGGTGAAAGCGAATCCCGCCTTTACTCGGACCGCGAGCGTCATTATGCTGGACTCGGAAACCACGGAATACCTGAAAACTACCATCATCCATCCGAACGGGGATATTCAGCGCATATTCGCGCATAGGGTTACGCAGAAGTGCCCGAGTAGCTGCGTCCAATCCCAATAGATCGGCGATATGGTCGAACTGCGCCTGTGCCATTTCAAATGCATTAAAAGATTTATCTGACATTTAACTGCTCCTTTATTATTGTTTATCGTAGCACCAGCATTTTGCTGGCGCTACAGTTGTACTTCTATATAATTTCACGAAAACCAACTGTAAAAGCAAGAGGTTTTGTGTGTGATTCAACACAATAGGTGTAAAATATCCCGTTAATACCATTGTAATACGAATTGTTTTGAAAAGTTGATAACATAGTGATGAACGACAATTAGAATTCCCGTCTAACGACAATTAAAATTCCCACATTGAATAACAGAATCAGGTATACTATTCAGGTCACATATTAAGGAGGATCTGAATGGTCACTGATCAACAGGTGAGGATTTTAATGCAATCAATCAGTAAGGG
>JAVCDD010000344.1 GCA_030765125.1 Candidatus Hatepunaea meridiana | reverse complement strand
AGTGATTCCGCCCAACACGCCGGGGGGATTACCGATAAGGTCATCCCTCGTCGGTTTCTGTGTTTCAGAAAGGGACATAGTCAACGTAAACCTCCATGTATTTCCAGCACGCCCGTTGAGTCAGTGCGCTGAATTGTTCATGGGTGAGCTCCGACAGTGGCTGGTCAATTAACCCACCCGTTTCTATAAATTGTCCTGCAGCTTGAATTGCTGCCTGGACGGCGTTGTTTTCCAGTTCTTCGTCCGACCATTCGCCGTTGTTCTCTCCGAAGAGAACAACTCGTTCATTCTTTAACCGTTCGTAATGCTCGCGTGTAACGGTGATTGTTTCTTCTCTCAAAATGGAGCCTCCTCTTCTTCGACCGGTTCATATTCCTCGTCCAGCCAGTCCTCATCGACCGATACTGGTGGTGATTCGTTTATATCAAATTGATGGCGCATAATCCGCCAGAACTTGCCATCTTCCCTGACCATGATCTGCGTTGGTGCTTTTAGATACTGAGCCACACCCAATGCCTGACTGACAGTGAGAATAGACGGATCACCACCATGTCGTGACCACCAGTTCCGCGCCGTCCGTTGTGCAAAACCCGTATGTTCAAGACAAATCCATTCCGAGTAAACAATCATTCCACTATGATAATCCACTCGCAGTGAATCAGGCTTACCGGGCTTTTCATGACGACGATAACATATCCGGTCCACCTCAACCCAAAATGGTCTTTCATCGCTGATAATCCTTTCACTTGATGCTTCCGGATTGATCTTTACTTCAGGTGGCGGGAACACGTAGCCACAATCCGGACAGCGTTTAAATCCTGCGAATACCACTGATCGACAATTTGGACATGTCTTCACTACCGCTTTGCCGTTTCCGTTCCCGCCATGTCCTCCCGGTTGAACCATGTCGATCGGTCCATGTCGCTCTATATTGCCAGCAAAATCCATGACTAGACAATTATCCTTCCCGGGCGCAATGCGCATTCCTCTGCCAGCAATTTGGACATACAGCCCGGTCGATTGAGTAGGGCGGAGAACGGCGAGAAGGTCAACGCCAGGCGCGTTGAAACCGGTTGTAAGAATATCACAATTGGTAATAGCTTGAATCTCGCCGGACTTAAATCCCTCCAGGATGTAATCCCGCTCCATCGTGTTGGTTTCACCGGTTACCGTTTCCGCCACAATGTTACATTCGCGCAAAGCATCCCTGATGTTATAAGCATGCTGGACACCCGTACAGAACACCAGCCATGATTTTCGATCCTTTCCGTAATAGATAATCTCCCTAACAGCAGCCCTATTGATATCATCCTGATCAACAGCGCTCTGGAGTTCACTGTTAATAAATTCACCGCCGCGCATATGAACGCTGGACACATCTAACTTCGTGTTAGGAGCCTTGGTTACTAATGGGGATAAGAATCCCTCATCGATTAACCGCTTTACAGGTACCTCATACGCAACATCAGTAAATATCCGTGCGTCACCTTCGGTCAACAGACCGCTGTCGAGTCTATAATGAGTCGCAGTCAAACCGATTATCTTGACGCTTTCATTTATTGTGATCATATCATCCAGAAAGCGACGGTACATTGTATCCGACTTACGCGGCACGAGATGACACTCATCGATCAGTATCAGATCAAAGCCTTGCAGCTCTTCAGCTCGATGATGTACGGATTGAATTCCGGCGAATAAAACCTGCGCCTGTGCTTCACGCCGGTTAAGTCCGGCACTATATATACCTGCTGGAGCTAATGTCCAATGCCCGATTAATTCGGTGTAATTCTGCTCGATGAGTTCTTTTACATGTGTCAGAACGAGGATGCGCTGGTCGCGCCACGCTTCTAAAACCTCTCGGATAAATGCTGCCATAATGAAACTCTTTCCGGAAGCAGTAGGCATGACAATCAGTGGATTACCGGTATTCCTCTCGAAATAATGGTATATGGCATTGACTGCCTCTCGCTGGTAGGCACGAAGTTCCATTATTCAGCAGACTCCCTAATTTTCTGACTGCTTAGCCCCCCACGTCCATTGCGAATGCTCGTCCCATCTTCGGAACTATACTCCACCCAATCATTACCGGCATCGATCACTTCACCGGGGAGGAGTTCTGGGATATACAGATGATCCGAACAACCGCGAAGTTGCTCTTTATAAGACAATTTCTGATTATGTTTTTCACACTGCCATCCTCCTTCAATCGGTGTGCTGTGCAGGCAGGTCCGGCAGTTGACTTCTGGGGGAAGACGTTCGTGACACGCAGCTTGATGATCGCAGCATTTGCACTTCCACCACGCCGGATCTGTGCTGATTCCGATCGGAGGGCGCGGAGCTTCTATAATCCGTTTGGCTTTCTGTTTCAGTAATTCGGCATATTTGGAATCGGCTTTAATTCGTTCGCTGTATAGCTCGTCGGTGTTCTTATTAACCGCCAAGTAGAAAGCTCGGTTTAATTCCATATAGGCCATATAGATGACCATTTGGGCATAGTGCTCAGGGGAAGTGATCGGCACGCCATGTTTCTTCAGAAGTTCAAAGCGCTGGTCGTTGAAGGTTTTGAATTCGAGCAGATGCCAGGTTTTCGGCGCTTCGATGATCCCCAACGCTGCGCCATCAATAGAACCGGCAAAATGCCCACCGAAATCGGTGAAGCCGTATTGCCTTCCGGTTTCTTCATCGTGATCATGGACCTCAATCCCAACGGATCGTAGATTTTCAATAAACCTCTCTTCTTCTCTCTGACCGGTTTCGAACAGGCGGAGTATCCTCCCGCTATGATGGGGAACGGTACACCATCTGAATGAGTACCACAATT
>JAVCDD010000317.1 GCA_030765125.1 Candidatus Hatepunaea meridiana | reverse complement strand
CGCGCTCGCAAGCAGACACGCATGCGCCACCGTGCAAGAACGCAGCAAGCTGCGCTACTCTGGTATTATTAAGTGGACGCGCAGCAAGCTTCGCTACTCCAGTGTTATTAAGTTTATACATTGCTGAACTAAAGGCATAACCGATCATATTATTTCTGGTTTATAACAAGTATACACCCGCACACTTCACATAAAATTATATCATTCATCCTTTTTATTTCAACAAGTCGTTGAGGGGGAATTCTTGAGTAACAATATCCACAGGCGCTATCAGACACTTGTGTAACACCTATGCCGTCTCGTATAGCGCGAATACGCTCGTAATGAGAATAGACCGGTGATTTTTGTTGTGTTATGATCTTTTCTCGTTCCTGTTGTAGATTTAGTTCCTCTTCCTGTGTGAAATCTGATCGTTCCTTCATTTCAAACTGACGATCTTCAATATCGGCATTATATACTGATTTCCTTTTTTCAAGTTCTGATAGCATTATTCGCAGATCATCTTCTTGAGCCATAAATTCAAGCAGATGACTCTCACTCTCAGAGATTCTATGCTTAGATTGTTCAATCTCACTTGAAATGGCGTCGTATTCTCGGGTTGTCTTAACATTAAAGATTTGACCTTGCGATTTTTTCATCTGATCTTGAGCTGTTTCAATGATCTTTTTCTGTTCAAGATTCTGTTCTTCAATCTTATTTATGCCTTCAACTGTATTAGTTATTTCTTTCTTGTTTTGAGCTATTTTTTCTTGAAGTTTCTGAATTATTTCAGGTAAATCACCCTTCTCTGCGTTAATTTCTAAAAGCCTGGTATCAATATCTTGTAATCTGATGAGTAAGCTAAGTTCCTTAATCAATACTTTAACCTCCAATTATTGTTACTGTTTAAAATAGCATTCCTTTATAGACTGCTATCGCACCCTAAAATAAAAAAATGGTGCACAAAATCCATCGAGCACCAAGAAACTAAAAGCTACAAACGTGAGCCTGTTGTTCTAAACATTGAATAACTGTCCAACGAAAGGAAAACATGCAAATTTTTAGTTTAGCCATTATAGTTTTTTTCATTATTTCCACCGTAAAGATGTGGGCCCACCAGGACTTGAACCTGGAACCAACGGATTATGAGTCCGCTGCTCTACCAATTGAGCTATGGGCCCAAAAACGAAAGATACATTTAATTGTGTACTCGTTTCCGCATTATTTATATCACGAGGTTTCGGAGTTAAAACATGTCGGGAACGCAACACAAATTGTTAAATTGTTATTAAGATGTATGAAACAAATGTATATCACCATAAATCATAACTGGATTCAATCCAATAAACAGTACTATCATAATCCTTTACAAGCGATACGATTTTATTTAATGAACGTGAACGACGATTGCCAAATCCCATTCCAGTTACAATAGAAATTCGATTATTTACGTTCATTTTCCCGGAAATACCAATTGAAAGCATCACATCATGCCGACCATGATGCATTGGATCGTCCTCAATGTCACGTTCAGTAATATAATAACGGTCTTTTAGTGAAGTCTCAAGAAGTATTCTCGATTTCTTTCCTCTAATCCGGAATGCATAACGTAAAGATACTTGATAGGTATCCTGTTCATAATCACTTTCACCTTCTTCACCATCTTCAGTATCAAGATACGTTCCTGAAGAATGGATATCATTAAAACCTATATTCTGATTATCAGCGAAACTATACCCGCCCATCAAACGCCAATGTCCGTTACGATATATAACTTCACTTCCAAACTCGATATAATCGCTGTCATATTCAGTAAAGTATTCATTGTATGCATATTTTTTATAACGACCAATCCCAACAAATTCAAATGCCTTTACCGGTCTATAATATAACCGACTAGTCCACTGATCCATATAGAAGTTACAGGAATGCCTTGCAACTGTATGAACATCCAGATAATCACGAATATAATAATCAATATTATAGAAATAATTGATTGAAGCTGATAGAGTTTTTGTAAATTCCTGCTTAACAGTTATACTTAACCAACCGAAATTCTTAATTGGATTAATTGAATGCTGGGCAAAGTTACCGGTAATTGAAAGTTGTGTTTTTCGCCAATCCCATAGTTTTTTTGAATAAGATATCGATAATTTATAATCGGAACGAATATCATCAAGTGTACGTATAGGTGAACGGTAAGTTTCAATATTATCCAGAAAGCGATCTCTATCACGTGAAGAAAAATGAAGTAGGTTGTTGTTATACATACAGCGATAGGTGAATTTCCCGGATAGCTTTCCAGCGCCTAATGCTACTGCATTTGTGGGAGTCCAGGTAATAAAGCAAATTATTAATGTTGTTAGAATGAATTTTAATACCTGCACTCTCATTTACTTACACCTGATAAATCCAATTTGAGTGGTTGATCTATTTGATTCTTCATTTTCTAAATCAGACTCCGGTAGATAAAACCTTAAAACAATACTAATATCAGTATCGGGAGTTGATACTTGGTATAAATGCTTACCTGTAGGTACGTTTATAAAGGAAGCATTCCCTTTCCCAATGACTTTATTAGATTTTTCCGCATAACTTGCAGTTCCTGAGATATCAGATGTAAAAAAGTCGGTCAGAATTATCTTGTCTCCCTCTAATACCTGAATCCTGTAAGGTTTATTACCGTGGGTAGAGTGATTATACTCAAGTCGAGAGATGCATTTAATCTGAGTAGGTCCAATCACTTCAACTTCAACAGGTTTACCAATTGAACTTCGATAATAAATGTATTCACGCTCCTTTACATTAACACGAACCTCCTCTGGAAAGGAACGAGGTAAATAGGCTATATAAGATATTTTTTCCTTGTTACCATCAGGTGTTAAGAATCTCGTGTAAATGATATTATTCGAGTCATCCGGTATAGAAAAACGGTATTCATGCTTACCTGAGGGAACGCTGAAAATGATACTCCGACTACAACCTATACGTTGGTTCTTATTCTTAGAATTTATAGTTGATTTTATATATTCAGTCGCACGTGCCGTTAAAGATTGTCTTTCACCATCAATATGAGTAATGAAACTGTAAACACCTTCCCGCTTTTTCTTTTCCAATACCATTCTGGTGATAATTTTTAATTCGCTCGGACCGTTTATATTTACAATTATTGAATTAGCCTTATCCAACTTCCAATAATTGCGTTTCTTACCATTGACTATAAGATTTGCTTTTTCACCGCTAATCGGCTTATGAAGTTTCCAATCACCAGCAGTTGCGATTACAGTACAAAATGCAACTATAATGCAAATAAATATGCTACTGAATTGTTTTATTCGTAAATATATATACATTTTCAGATGTAGTTAGATAATAGTATCCGTATCGACCTTCTCTTCACGCCATTTGTAACTCTTGTGGTCAAAGTATTTTACTACAACCAGGATAATGAACATTAACAGAAAGGCAATCGTTGCTATTGTTAAATTGTATTTTGGTTGAATATAGACCTTACCAACCCCGATTTTCGGCAATGGTAATTGTGCGATAGGAAGTCCATACTTACGAGCAATCCTCTGAACATCTCCAATATGAATGATTGGAACATCTTCATCTGCAAAGAAGTGAACACAACCTCGATTCGGATAATTCTTCACAGGTAGATGAATATTAACACCATTAGGAATTAAATTGTTGTTTTGACGATGCCCTATTGAAGCAATCCCGCCACCTATATTAATCACTGCTTTATATGATGAAAGCGGCATTATGCGTCTGAATACTTCAAGACGCGCTTTGATGTTTTCAGAAAGTGTATTTTGCTGTATGATAGTTATCTCATTCCTGTCTATGGCTTCAATTATCATATCACGTCCCTGATCTGAGAGACGCAAACCGCCATTATCATCGCTACCACCAATTGAAGCTGCGCTGGACCGAACGTTAAATACCCCTTCTTGAACCAATACCTGTTCCATATCCAGCCATGTGAAATCCGGAGAATTTGCGCCCCACCAGGATGAACCTACAGATGTAATTACAACAGGATGCAACTTTAGTGATTTAGCTGCAGCAAAAACCGCCAGATTTGCCCCGGGCATTGAACCTGTTAATAAAACAGCAATAGTATCGCCCTCTTTAAGTCCTGTCTTAACCATCATGTCAATAATTACAGCAGCAAAGTTCGGATTCAATACCGTTATCTTATCCTCAATTTTGCCTTCATCTGTAGTGATAGGACTATCTTTTTCTCCCAGCATTGTGAAAATGAGCGTGTTGGTTTCTTTTTTTTCTTTTGAATCCTCTGTAAAATTGGGAAGCCTGTGATATTTTAAAACATCCATCGCCTTGGATACTATGTTGGCTGCTTCTATTTTCTCATTATAGTATTGCACTTGCTCGTTGATCTGACTGCTGTCAGACCAGTAATATAATGCAATAAATGCCAATGTCATAAAACCCAGCCACCAGTTTGATTTAATTGTCGGTCTATACATTGCCAATAATCTGCCCACCAGTTACAATAACGACCATCAAACGTACCATTGCTCCTCCAATAAGAACAGTTGTGATAGTCCTATACACTCCTTGACGTTCCATCCAATTGGCTATTAACCCAGGTATAATATAACCTATAGCTTCTAATTGAACAACGCCCACACCAGAAGTAAATATCTGTCGTGAAAGGTATCCAAATATAAATCCTAACAATACAGCAAGAACCATCCTGCGCCGCCCATAGATAAACACAAACTGACCAATTAATTTAATACAAGCCCAGACAACAATAGCAACAATTAGTGTACCGGCTAATTTATAGGGATTATGAAAGTTCAGTGCTATATAACCAGGGACAACAATGCCACCGGCAGCCAAGCCGAAAACTTCGTGGAATACTAAACTAAAAGCGACACCAAGACCTATCGCTATTTCGATCAAATTTTACTCCTCCAGTTTGGGGGATTCAGTGTTTGCAGTCAGGTTTGTCCCAATCCAGACTACATAAAGATTGCATTTCTGCCAGATTTCAATCCCGAACATTCGGGAGTAACCTTGCGGGAACGAGTATGCTATTAATTAAATAATCGATTGTAATAAGCGGGTATCCCTGCTTGTGGATAATTAATTTACACAGGCAAAGGGACGCCTACGCTACTACAGTCCACGCTGAGTGCCTAAAAGATGTCCTTTACACCCACGGCGCGGGCAAAGATAAGCATCACCGCCTCCAGATTCTTTCATTAGAATCATTGGTATTCCACATTCCGGGCAATTTCGGGAACTCTTAAGTTCTTTCTTACAGTGAGGACAGTACATTTTAACTACTGAGCCTAGTGGGATTTCGAATGCCGATCCAATTTTATAACTTCCATACATCGTGGATAGTCTAAGCCAGTCATACTTTTCATCTAATGATACCATCACATGAATTGATGGCAGACTATCAATAAGATAGGATTCGTCCATTAAACTATAATTGCAATTAGAGCAATTGAGGCCAACCGGAAAAATTCTTTGCTTATAGAAATAACTAAACATATCCAGTCCACCTGCTCCTGCATTTCCAATAGCTAATATTGTTCCTTTCTTATCGATTAATTCAAAAAGTTTATTATATGTTTTTTCTGGTTTTACCCAGCCTAATGCTATAGACTTCTTCTTTGGGACATTATAATGCGCAATCTGAGCCATAAACTTCTTGGTCTTTTCGCCGGTAAGAACTATATAGTCAAAATCAATACTATCAACCACCATCTCAATAAGCTGTATACTCCGATCCTGTCGGTCAGCACGTGAATTGAGCAGAATAACAACCGTCTCAAGCGGTGCAAAGCGATCTTTGATCTGCTGCCATATTTCAAGTGTTGATTCCGGGTCATTTGCTGCCAGAGCATTAACAAACAGAAGTTCTTTATCATCCTTTTGACATAATGCCACTCTTAGAGCACCTGCATCAGGTACTGACTTATACATTCCCTCAAGAGCTGTTTGACGATTAACACCAGCCCATTCGCAGATAGCAAGAGATAATCCTACATTTGCAGGGTGTTCAATGTGTCCGAAACGCCGTAATTCATCAATAGTAATATCTTTACCGCCTACTCGATGTATTTCCGTTCCAAGACGGGAAGCAACCTTCTTTAATATATTTAGATTGGTTTTTTCAGATGTAAAAAGCACACTGTTTGTTGGACAGGTATTTGACAATGATAGAGCTATCTGTTCACGAAATTTCCCCATCTCATTAGTATGATCCAACCGGCAGTTAGTAATTACACCAATATGTGATTTTACCATTTGCTTTTCGCACGTCCATTGATATTCCGGTAAAACCGCCATACATTCCATAACTAATGCTTCCGGTTTATAGCGTTCGACATACTTAAGTATCTTTACCTGTTCGATTATATTTGCACGTTGATCGCGGAGGATGGCAATTTCACCACCTTTGGGATCAATAATTCGTGGTAGTGTACCGGTTGTCTTGGCAACTGTCCTAACGCCACCAGCTCTTAGTCCGGCAGCAATCAACCGGGTGACTGAGGATTTTCCACGTGAGCCATTCACGTGGATACGGAGAGGTATGCGCCGTAAACGGCTTTGATGACCGGCGTACTCATAAACGCCATAACCACATAAGAATAGTAATATCAGAAAAAGGACTAACATTGCTCCCAGTTCAGTTGCGGGCAAAAATAATTTTCCCTGTAATACTGAATAATAACTCCATCTTGTGTTTTTATCGCAGAGGACTCTATAGTATCTGTAATCTCAACATTTAGTGGACAATTGAAGGCAACTGAAAGTGAGTAATTCGATTGATATAAAACCTCTGAATAAGAGCATAAGTAATTAATATATGGATTTATTATTCCTTAATCAAGAATTAATATGTTATCTATAACATAATTGAGCAAAACATCTTTCTATTGTGCCAATTGGAGTTTGAACAACTGATAGTAGTCGTCAATTTCAGCGGTATAAAGGATTGTATTCCCATCCGGTGAAAATTGCGGGTAGCGGACTTCACCACCTATGGTATTGAGAGGCTGAAGCGTTTTAGTATTCAAGTCCAAAAGATAAAGTTTGTAAGTTGTTCCTTGCTCACGTGAGTTAAAAACCAGCCAATTTTTGTCAAGATTGATAGTTGCGCTGCCACATTTCATATTTGATGGTGTCAATAGTTCAGTGCTTTGATCTTCTGCCGACCAGACCGCTAATGCACCTTTAGGAGTACGAATGATAAATCTATTTCCTTTCCAAGGTATAGGAGAACTTGGATCAACTTCTGCACCGACAATCTTGAAAGGTTTGCTCCCATCCAGAAAACCGATATATAATGAGTTCTGCTTGTGGATAACCTGTAATTTTTCATCTGTTCCGCGCTCGGAAAGAAATAAAAAGCTCGCTTCATCAACCGGTATTGGATACCAATCATCCGACTTGGCATCTGTTAGGCGTTTTACTTCACCTGTGGCTGGATTAAAGCTATATACATCTCGTTCCCATTCATCACCACCACCATCACGATCAGAAACGAAAAGTAGATTTAATCCATCTGGCGTCCAAATAGGATTTTCATCGTTGAATTGATCTGTGAAAAGCGTGTTTTCGCTATTATTGTCAAGGTTAAGCTCGAATACCTGCCAATGCCCGTCACGCTTGGACTGGAATGCTATGTGATTCCCATCCGGGTGAAAATTACCGATTCCGTTATGAAAATCACCTGTTGTTAATTGAATCGATTCTCCTTCCGGTGTGGCAACTGTCCCAATCTCAACTCGCACTTCAGTTTCGTCTATTCCAGTAGTGTCAGCTTCGGCTTCTGCTTCGGTTTCCGGAAGTGTTGACATCTCTTCTTTTGTTCCCGCACACCCAATGAAGTATATACAAACCAATACCGTCAGGAACAATCTGATAAGCCAATGATTAAAGGCTTTTGTGATATTAGAATTCATTGAAATATCCTGATATTTAATTAACTCTATAATATACGTTTTAAGTTGATTTATCGCAATAATTAAAACTCCCGTTATGAATAATTATCAATATATCCTGCTGCATTCATTACATTACGGGATAGAATCGCTACAGTCATGGGGCCTACGCCACCTGGAACAGGCGCGATAGCTTCCGCTTTCGGTTCAACCTCTCTAAAAGCTACATCGCCTACTAACCTATAACCGCGTTTTTTCGTTGCATCAGGTATTCGATTAATGCCTACATCAACGACAATTACACCCTCTTTTACCCAATCTCCCCTGATCATTTCAGCAATTCCAATAGCTGGTACCAATATATCAGCCTGCCTTGTAATCGAGGGTAAATCCCTTGTTCGGGAATGGCAAACGGTTACTGTGGCATTTCCACCACGCGCTTTTAGCATCATCATTAACGCTAACGGTCTGCCGACAATTACCGATCTTCCGATGATAACGACATTCTTCCCCGCCGGATCAAAGCCATACGCCAGTAGCAAATCAATAATTCCGGCAGCCGTACATGGTCGAAAACGAGCATTACCGATATAAAGTAATCCCACGTTCTCCGGATGGAAGCAATCAACGTCCTTTTCGGGAGCAACCATGCGTTGTACTTCAATCTCGTTCAAATGTGATGGTAAAGGGCTTTGTACTAACAGTCCATGCACTGATGGATCATCATTTACTTCAGAAACAGCTTTACGCAAAGCATCCATACCTGTTTCAGCAGGTAGCCTAAAATGCCTGAAACCAATCCCGATCTCTTCGCAGGCACGTTGTTTTGCTCGAATATAGACCGTTGACGGCAGATCATCGCCTACTTGCATTGTAGTCAGGAAAGGGCGCGGAAGACCGTTATTAATTCCCTGGTCAAGTTTTACTTTTAAATCTGCTCGGATACGACTCGAAAGAGCCTTTCCGTCTAGTATTGCTGCCACATTAATTCCTTTAAAAAAGTAGAGCCATTCCACTCCGGAGTGCTCAAGCTTGCTTGAGCAGGTTTACCATTCATTAATCATTGATCAGGCTCAAGCAAGCTTGAGTACTCCTGAGTAAACGTGATGCTGTTAGAGATGGCGCCCTGAAAGCGGTTTGAAGCGTGAACTCTAAACTTGTTTTAATAAAGATTCCCCATATCCTATAAAATAATTACGAAATACCAAATAATCATAGAGAAATGGAGGTGCTCCAATGTTGTTTAGTAAAAAACCTGCTCTTTTAAATACAATGTAAACAGTTTTAGACAATATTATTTGCCTGATGATTCCAATAATCCCCTTTCGATCCATCCAATTAAGTCTCATTTGCTCAATAAGTTCAGTATGTTTTACTACTAATAATGGGATACTTGTATTACCATATTTTCGTGTTATTCGTAAAACATCACTCAGTTCTCTAATATGAAGATGTTCCGTTAAAAGTTCCGGTGCATAGATTATTTCATATCCTTTAGATACCAGACTCATCCCTAAATCAAGGTCTTCACCACCATGCTCTCTGAATCTTTCATCGAAACCATTAACATCATTAAAAACAGCTTTAGGTATCGAAGTATGCCCGCTTAAAAAATACCTGCCCGGAAGCGGGGTACCCGGTGGCAGTTTGTTAGGACCTCGTGTTTCTATATATCGTTGGTATCCCTTACATGGAAGTGACTTACTGTATACTACTTTCCCAAGAATAACCGCTTCCTTTTTAGAGTGCTTATTGAGGTGATCTTTAACCAGATTAGCATTAAATACCATATCACCATCAATAAAGAGCAGTAGTTTTCCTTTCGCCTTCTTTACACCTGAATTACGTGCTGCAGCCCTACCTTTATTAACAGGAAATACCACCACATCAAGGTTGAGCCTGCCATTATAAGAATGAAGAAACTCAGAAGTACAATCAGTGGATCCGTCATCGACGACTATTGTCTGAAAGAACTGCGGATCCGGGGATTGTTTCTCAAGACATGCAATTGTCTGTTCAAGCAGGTTCAGAGAATTATAAGTTGGTATAATTATAGATATTTCAACTTTTGACATTTATTTATTTTGTATGCATTTATTTTTATCAACACTTATCCTTTCAGCCTCTCCAAGGCATCCTCAAATCGATCAGCGACCTTATCCCAGGTGAATTCAACGCTGTCTTCAAGACCTCGATCAGCGATTTTGTTTCGATAGCCTACATCACATATTAACTTCATAATCGCCCATGCAAGCGTCCTCGGTTCACGTGGTGATACTATTAGTGCGTTTTCCTTATCACGTAAGAATTCTCTTATTCCCCCACAATCGGTTGAAATCACTGCCAGTCCACAGGCTTGCGCTTCGAGTGGCGGCATGCCAAAACCCTCGAACCAGGAACTATGTATGAATATCTCACCTGAACGATATAGATCCGCTAATTCTCTATCGTTATCAGGTTTATTTAAAGTAATATTAAAATCAGCTTTTGATATATCAAGTTCATCCTGGCTAACGACTATAAGTTCAAATGAATACTTGTTCCTATCAATAAGGTTCAGCGCATCAACAAGATCGTTAAACCCCTTCCAGCGTATATGTCTGCCAACTGTAATCAAACGAACACTGTTTTTAATACCGGGTAGGTCAGACATTCCTGTCCGACTCTTTCCATCTTTAACCGGAAAAAAAACATCCGGATTAAAACCATGCGGTACAATAGCAAACGGTCTACCACCTCCTTCGCTGACACAACGAACTGCCGTCCAGTGAGAATTAACGAAAACAGTTACCGATTTAATAGCGCGTCTGGCAATTGAACGATAAGCTTTCAATAACAATTCAGATCGTATAAAGCTCTTATCATCAAAAAAATGTACATCGTCATTCAATACGTAATTCACTGCTGGAATGCCACGTTTACGTGCAATTTTCCCGGCAAGCAGAGCATAAGGCGGCATACAGCCTATTATAACGTCTACTTCCGGTACTTTCTGCATCATCGATGTCATTCCGCTAAGTACCGCAATCAACGGATTTTTAACCGGTTTTCCGCATTCGATAACTTTTGCAGACAGCTTATAAGGAAGTCTGTATCGTCCGGTCGGTATAAGAAGAGAGAAGTCGTGTCCTCTTTCAACCATTCGGTCAGAAAGCTCAACCGCCACCCTTGCACCACCGGTAATATGCAGGTTCGGCATCAGCCAGGCTACTTTCAAATCAAACCCACTTCAGAGTAATAGCTATATAATGTGTCCATAACAGCATCAATACTATGTCTGTCTTTAACCCACTGCAAACTATACTCCGATATTTCTTGACGTCGCTTAGGGTTTTCTATCAAATTAATCAATTCATTTCTAAGGGAATCCCTTGTAACTGGCACAAACGGATGCTCACCCAGGAAATCTGCTACTTGGGAGTTGATCCTTGTTAAAGTCGGAATGCCCATAGCTAATGACTCGACAGAACTTGCACCGTATCCCCAACCTCCAATATCAGTCAATTGGTCAATGCATATATCACAATTCGCTTTTATTTGCAACGCCTGATGATGATCCATATTTTCAATCATAACCCATTCAATATCATACTTCTCTTTCAGTCCTATTACAACTGACTCAATATAATCACTGCCCTTTAATTTTCGATTTCGTGCTGCATGACATATTCTAATCACACCGTTATCGGTTGCATCAGGTGTTAACACCTGACGCAACATCGAACGCTGCCGCTTTGGAAGCGTCTCAGTATCTATAGGTAAATAGAGATACTTCATCCCTGGTATGCGATCAAGCAAATCAATCTCTGATGTTAAATTCAACACTGCCGCTGAATGAACTGCCGGAATTACTCCGCGGTTACGCAAATCTGTGCCATGATAGAATGCAACTATTCCTTTACCACGCTTTTGAAGTTCTTTTATCCAGTGACCGCTACGGAAAAGATCGATACCTTGCTCAAAATGGTAAATATCAAAATCATTCAGGTTCCACTTGGAAATTGCCCGCTTGATACGAGAATTATTTTTTATGTCTCTAACCCTGTATAGTATTGCTTCCATAACCGAATTCGGACGCCATACAGGTGGATTACCGTTTAATTCAGGTAGATCTGGTGCTGATTGTATGCGATTTAGAAAACTACGCAGTTTATGCACCCAATCTGTTATTGGCATACCCCAAAGATCAAGGCAAAGGTCTTCTTCAAAACCGAATTGATTGTGAAAAAAAGTTATCCACCTGCACTCATTGCCACGCTTTCGATGACCTTCCGCAAATAAGTTGAAACCGCCGGTTACGTTTTCCGGAGCAACATAAAGGATTTTCACGTATCATCCTACTTTATGAGCCGGAGCGCTAAAGCTTGCTTCGGCAGGCGCAAGCAAGACTTGCACATTCCGGTACATTAGATTGTCTTTCCCTTTATAGGTGGTTCGTCTGTACAAGTTGCTGAAACATCTGACTAATTGGTTGTTCCTGAATACTTTTTAGCAAATCATCTGGCTTTGAAAGTCCATTTTCCGTGAGTATATAATCAACCAATTCCAGAGGAATGTTCTCATAATATTCATTAACAACATTAAGAATATCGGCATCATCAGCGGCTACTTCCCGCGGGTTCTGCAAAAGACAGTGAAAAAACGGCATCAGTTGTGGAGTCATCAGCTTATCAGTTGACATTAAAGAAATAAAGGGAATACCTTGCACTTTAGCCAGCATTGCAAGAGCACGACTACCGACTTTATTAACAAGTCCATTCTGACTGAGGCAGTCACCTCCAACCCATACAGCATCGGCATCGATTATTTGCGACATCAACGCAGCATCTGTATAAACGGTAACCGGCACATCTGCAGCAGTTAATCGTTGCGCCAATACCAGCCCTTCCATAATGGGTCTACCTTCACTGCAGATGACTTTCCTGGGCCAATTGAACTTATGACAGGCAATGATTATATTTGCAACTGTAGAGCTATTTGAATAGGTTATCAGCGTCCCATCCACTCTGGGCAGGTCATTAATACGAAACGCCATCGCATCAAATCTACTCCTGGTTGCCGTGCGGAGTTCCGATAACAATTCCTTTAGCTCACTCCAATTACCATTCTGTTCCTTTATCAGGCATGCCCTGTTAAGGAAATTCAATACCGGAGCCATACTGGGTTGACCGCGTGCCAGGCGCTTGATGCCACGATTAAAAAGTTGATTAGCAGAGTCGGAATCTTCCAAACCGATCTTGACTATAGCATAGAATAAATCCGCAATATCCTCAACGATCTCAGCAGCGCCTCGTTTATGATCAAGCGAGAGACTGTCAATTACGCCATTCAGGTTAGAAATCAAATCCTATTACCTGTAGAGCTTTGTGAAATCAAAAGTATGATATTCAGACATACAATGCTTACAACCGTTATACTGAGGAGTGTGATCTGTTGAGATCATACGTTTGACTGATTGAAGACTAAAGATTTTTTTTCGCTTATCCATAGGTATTTTCCTGATACTACATTCGTAGCGGACGAAACTCATATCGTGAATAATCTTTTTTTCCAGATCTACAATGAACATATTTTACTCCTTTGTATTTCTACCTTTTACTTTCAGTCTCATTAAAAAGAGAGTTCAGAGTTCATCTTCAGATTGCTTTCACAGTAAGTAGGACAAGTTATTATTTATTATAACACTAACACACTAAAGTGCGAACTCTAAACTCTATTTTTAAGGGGAATGACAGTATAGTTATTTTTTACAAACCCTATTTGATAATTCTAAAATTAACCTTCCTAACCGATTCGTTTCCAACCCGGTCAATTACTGAAATTACCAGTTGATGTGATCCGACAGGGATTTTTTTCCAAGGCTTGTACAGAATCCTGTCGCGTGGCGGATCATATTCTGCCGGAACGATTTCACCATCAATTGTAACCGTTATATCAGCAGCATTAAGTCCTGAAGTAGTATCATCAATTACAGCTAAAAATGAGAAAACAGATGATTTAACTTCAGCGTTTACAATTGGTTTCTTTATCTTAATATAAGGTAAATCCTGATCCTGCACTAAACCGAATATTTCCCAACTCAATGCTGGAGCAACTAAATAGCCATCCTCAAATGTATTCCCCAGAAATGTCCACCCGACGCGTTTATCAAGGTAATATATACCCCATCCAGGCTCATCAGCAATTTTCACATTACTTTTATATTTGACGGATACCTTACTCTTAAGCGGTTGATCGCGAGGCTCAATGCGATATACAGATTCCACCTTACCGGGAACAATATAAGATTCTTCGGGAATGATTCTTACCCACATTGTATCATAGAGCGATGCTGACGGGATGTCCAATACTATATTTTCGTCACGTGATTTAACAATTGTAGTATTGTCTGAAGTTACCGAATGTAAAACCGTATGCAAATCAATATCACACTTCTCAATAGAATTCCCTTCAAGATCAATAACCGATACGTTAAGACCGTTATCAAGCATTACCGGTGGAGTATAAACCGTCACTTCACGTCCGCCGATAGATTTGGTTAGTAACGGGATAGAATAAACACCGTTTAAAAGTATGCTGTGTATTCCGGGTGGGCAGGAAAAGCGCAAATAATTATCGAATATTTCCATACACACCTTCTCGTGCTCCGGATTGCCCCAACCTTTAAAAGTAATCATCGGATCACCGGTTACCAATCTATTATCATCGGGATCATCATCCGCTACGAGTGTCGCTTCAAGACGGGTTTGATTACCGGCAGCATCAATAAGTAAAATTACAACGTTTATTGGAAAATCATCAATACTACCGGTATAAAGAATCCCATTTCCACTGCATAATTTAAGTTCGTTGCCGGGTGCATGAAACAATCGGTGGAATATCCCTTTGCCTCTTCGAAGGAGTCGGTAATTACGCTCAACCTTGATAAGTTTAGATTCTGAAAAACTGAATTCATCAAATACTGTTTCCCAACGCTTGACATCATTGACATACATCTCAACCTTATATACAGCAAGCAGGTTTTCAGATGAATTAGTCTTATCAAAAGCATCTACTGAAATGCCAATACAACCCGAAACCCCGACCGGATCCCTTGGTCCCCAGATACCATCATTCCTTTGTATCAGGTGCGACCAGATACGCGGTTGACAATCAAGTTCTACCGTCGATTTTCCGTCAAGTGGTTCAATAGCAATTGCAACGGGATGCGGTGGAGTTTTGTCTGATACCTTAAATCCTTCAAACCAAGCATTCATTGGGATTTCATTTGCATCGCGAACTTCGAAGTGAACATGCGGGTGTCTCGTACCGCTACGCCCGGCATAAGCTACAATATCACCCTTCTTATAATGAATAGCACTGTCACTTTCAAAGAATTCCTGTACAGAAAAGCTTTCATGCTCGTGTTGAAGCCGTTTAACTATTTCCTCAATTTCAGATGCGAATCGGTCAAGATGTGCATAAACCGCAGTTCGACCATCATTCAATTTCAAGTATAATGCTCGCCCATATCCAGTAGGGCTTACTTTCACGCGAATTACCCAACCGTCGTCGATTGCACGGCACGGATCCCCCACTCGACCATATAATTTCAGGTCAATCCCACTATGAAAATGTCCTGGTCTATATTCACCGAATGAACTTGTAATCGCAGGCTTTGAGTCAACTGGCCAAATTGGTTTATCTGAACAATAAGCATTGATGACTGAAATGAAAACAACTATTGAAATACAATACCCTATTGCACGATAAAACCTTATCAACATGTATGTCGAATGATCAATATTCATTACATATCCCTATATACTTCACGCCGATGCCCGATTCGAATTACAAATACAATCAATCTCTGCTTTTGTACCTGATATACAATTCGATAATCGTCAACTCGTAATTGGTAAGTGTCCTTAAAACCAGACAGTTTCTTACCGTGAGATCGAGGATTTATCTCTAATTGATGAAACGCACCTATTAGAACAAAACTTACCTGCACAGGGAGTTTTGTGAGTCGTCGTCTTGCTGAACTGGATATATCAACGATATATGCCACTATTTATGTCCCAGTTCACGTTCTACTTCTTCCAGTGTATATGTAGGTTCATTAGCTGCAAGGATTTTCTTTACTTCCTTAATGTCAATTTCGTCCTCGATTCGTTCAATCAATTCAAGATCCTCAATCGGCACAATCGCAACGAGGTCTTTTTCGCGCCGATGAATAATAATACGTTCACCACCGTAAGAAACACGGTTAACAACGTCGGCAAAAGCCCTGCGCGTTTCGCTCGTTGTCATTCGAGTCATATTATTCTCCTTGTTTGTATTGTCTGTATTGTTCGTAATGTACAAAACAAAGGAAGCAAAGTCAAGAGGTTTGGCTTTGGGCTTAAGGCTTTTGGCTCTGGGTTGTAAATCATATGAATCAAGCTGACTATATCCCAGTAAAAACCCAAAGCCCAGAGCCATAAGCCCAAAGCCAATTTTCATTCTTCGTGGTGAATTGTTCTATGTTTGAAGTTTCTTTAACGCCCGCTTTACCAAATGGATCAGCGAACTGGATGGGTAATCGCGAATAAACCTGTTTAATTCCCACTTAGCAGCTTCCTTCCGGTCAAGTCGGATATAGCACATCGCAACTTTGAAACGCGCGTGCTCTTCCTTGTTGGATTTTGGAATTGCAAGAACTTTCTCAAAGTTGGTTAATGCTTTTATATAATCCTTAACCTTATAGAAACATTCCCCAGCCCAGTAATATGAATTTGCCTTGAGCGCTCCTGCATCGTCTCGATCAGCAAGGTTAATAAACTCTTGAGCGGCAACTCTAATCTGCTCCGGTGTACCGGCAGATGTATAGTTCTGATAAACCTGATTGTAATCTTCTTTGAAGTCGGCAAAGATACTACTTGCAATTGCAAACAGGATTATAGAAACTGTTGTGAAAAAAAACCAGTATTTTTTTTGTATTCTCATTTCATTAACCTTAATTGAATTATGTTATTTAGCATTACTTTGTTAAGTGCGAATTTCGCGTAGGGGCCAATTTATTGAGCCCCTTCTACTTATGCAAAAGGGCTCGATAAATCGGCCCCTACGCGGAACTTTTAATGATTCAAACAATTATAAAAACCAATATTGATACTTAACAAAGTAATGTTAGTATATAACCGAAAATCCCCGTTTTTCAGGATATTAACCCCTTTTTGTCAAACACTATTTATGAGAAACTGATGATGTGAGCAACCATAATTTAACGCTCTCTTCTATATAATCCAACCGAAATCAGTATTCCTGTTCCAGTGAAACAGGTTAATAAAAATGATCCGCCATAACTAAGAAAAGGTAAAGGCAAACCTGTCACGGGTAAAATACCTATCACCATACCAATATTTACAACTGCATGGTAAAGTATCATCGAAGTAATTCCGATTGCAACAAATGACATAAATTGGTTCTTGGAATGGGTTGCCAGCGTATATCCACTCCAACCGAATAACAAAAATAATATAATAATAATTGATGTGCCAAGGAAACCGAATTCTTCGCCTGCCAGAGCAAATATAAAATCAGTATGCTGCTCCGGCAGAAAGCGCAACTGTGTCTGGGTACCCTTTAAAAATCCCTGACCGCTAAATCCTCCGGAACCTATGGCTACCTTAGACTGGATGATTTGATAGCCAGATCCGAGTGGATCTGCTGCTGGATTGAGAAAAGATGTCAACCTTTTCTGTTGATATTCTTCAAGTTGATTCCATGCCAGCGGCGCTGTAAATGTAGCAACTGCACATACTACGGCTATTGCAGTGATCCCCAACCATTTTATTCCTGAACGATATATTACAACAAATCCAAAAGCAAGCAGTGGTGAAATAAACCAGGGATATACTGTCAGGAATAAAGAGATACACGGCAATAGAAATAGTGCAAATACCTTTAGCGGTAAACCAAACCACGCCAACATCACAGCCGTGATAACCGGAAAAATTGTAGCAGTGCCGAGATCGGGCTGCATCAGAACTAAAAGCGTAGGTGGAACCCCAAGCAATGCAATTGTTCTCAGTAGTTTTACTATTGAAACGGTTGAACGTCTTCTTGAAAGAACAACCGATAGTACAAGTATATAAGCTAACTTGACAGGTTCGGAAGGTTGTACGTTCACTCCACCAATAATCAGCCATCGCTTTGCACCCAATCCAATAATACCTGCAATTATAACAAACAATAAACTTAAAATACCTATACCATAAGCTGCATAAGCTGTTGCATTATAAATCCTTGGTGGAATTATAGAAGCTGTGATTAACGCAGTAATACCGATAAAACTGAAATATATCTGCTTTGTAAAGTGTGACTTAATATTCTGTGAATGGTCTGCACTATAAATAAGCAACAATCCAATTATAGTCAATCCAAGTACTGTGATAAGCAGCTTATAATCGAGATAAGCTAATCTACTTTTTGTTACTCTGGGGTTAGTCAACGCCATCTGTCACTACTCTCAAGGTGTCCTGAAGCGAATCTTGATCAGTCTTTGCAAGTTCAACAGGTTTTGGCTTGAATACTGGTCGAGGACCAGGAAATAAGTCATATAAATATCGTTTTATCAGTTTAACAGCCACTGGAGCTGCGCTTGTGCTTCCGTGTTCGCCGTGTTCAATGACCACAGCAACAGCAATCTGTGGATTTTCAACAGGCGCATACGCAACAAACAACGCGTGATCTTCGCCATGGGGATTCTGTGAAGTGCCCGTTTTTCCTGCTATCTCTATATCGTGCTGCCTCAGCCAATACGCTGTCCCGCCAGATTCATTAACAACCATCCTCATACCTTCGCGGATTATTCTCAAACACTTTGCGGAAAGCTTCAGATCTTTCGATGTTGCTTCTATCTTGTGTACCTCACCATCAATTGGATTGACAAGCTTATCAGTTAGACGCGGTTTAACCAGTTTTCCCGTACTGATTGCAGCCGTATAAATCGCTAATTGAAGCGGTGTTACCAATACATCACCTTGACCAATGGAAATATTAGCCAATTGTCCTCTTGTCCATTTACCTGTGCCGTACTTATTATCAAGATACTTTACTGATGGTATGATACCGGTTAGTTCGTTGTCCAGATCAATCCCTGACAGTTTCCCGAACCCAAATACATTGCAATACTTCTCCATTCGTTCAACACCTAACATAAGCCCAAGATTATAGAAAAAAACATCACAGGACTGCTGGATTGCCTTATACTGATTTACTTTTCCATGCCCTCCTTTTTTCCAGCATTTAAACCACCGTCTTCCAAGTTGTAAACCGCCATAGCAGGTAACTTGAAAATCATTGTTTACAAATCCTTCTTCGATAGCTGCTGTGAGAACTGCCATCTTAAAGGTTGAACCTGGGGGATATAAACCTTGTATTGCCCTGTTTAAAAGTGGATGACCGGGGTCGTTGATAATAGCTTCCCACGTTTCAGGCGTCATAACGCCTGCAAAAAGGGATGGATCGTAATCAGGAAGACTAAGTAGTACAAGTAGTTCACCATTTTGAGGATTGAGCGCTACAACCGAGCCGGTGCGATCTCCCAATAACTCATAAGCGTACCGCTGTAAACCGGCATCAATATTTAGATAAATATCCCAACCTGGTTTTGCTTCAACAGGAGGCGGATCATCCAGAATCTCAGTAATCCTGCCAGAAGCATCAACCTGCTGATAAAGAACACCCGGTTCACCTCCTAACCACTTTTCATAGATAATCTCAATACCACTTTTACCAACAAGTCCAATTCTACCATGCAATTTCCTGACGTTATCCGTGCTGCGTTCACCAACGTATCCCAATATATGCACGGTTTCAGGATATGGATAACTTCGCTTTGCTTCAAATCTAAATAAGATGCCAGGATAATCAACTCTAACTGTTTCAAGATAAGCTAATTTATCAAACGGCAAATCCCGTTGAAGCGTTGTCGGATAAAACGTGTTCCAACCGTGTGAACCTATACGCTGTCTTATGTCATTTTCTTCTAATTCAAGGACTGATGCAAGAAATGTTATAGTTGCAGGATTTGCTTTAATAGTCCAGGGAAGCGCATATAATGTATGTGAAGGTCTATTCTCGACTAATAGTCTGTTATGCCTGTCATATATCCTGCCGCGAGTCGGTTCGATAACTTCTGTGCGAATTCGATTTGTAGTCGCCATTTCCAGGAAATCCGGTCTGATTATTAATTGCATTGACAACAACCGAAATCCCAATAAACCAAATAAAACAACCATCCCTGCAGTAAATACCAGATAACGGTGTTCAGTCCACCATCTATTTTTTTGGTCTAACAATTAAATATCCCGTCTGGTTCGCGACAATAACCGTTCTTCCGGTTTTTTTCTTCCGAACGGTAATAAAATCCATATATATCCGATTATACCTGTATATAAACTCGAAGGGATTACATTCTTTATCAAATATTCAAATAGACCAATATCTGATCCCTGAAGAAGAAATAACGAGACGAAGAAATTATGCACAAGAGACGCAAGACTCAGAAGTAAAAACCAACCTGTAGGTTTAAGTGATGTATCTTGTCCTCCCAATAACCTGCCCAACCAGAAGGCAATAGTGCTTTTTGCCAATGCAAGCACTCCTGTAATTCCGATTGATATTAAATCTTGAGCGATACCCGCCATAAAACCGGCAATCAAACCAGCATAAGCACCGTTACGAACCATTAACAACATAACGAATATCATTAGCAGATCAGGTTTAACACCGGATATTTCCAACAAAGGAGATAATCCTATCTGTGCTATTAATACAATAACACCATATATAAAGGTTTTAACAATCTCAATCAGCACTATCAGCCTTCTGTATTATAAATAATTCCATCAATCGACCCAGATCCGCAGAGGGTTCAACCGCAATATCCAATAACCACCTATTTGGATTCAGTGAAATCTTATTTACATATCCAATGAGCAAACCTTGCGGAAAAACACCTCCCAGTCCTGATGTGATAACCGAATCGCCAACTTCTATGGTTGCTGAGGTTGGAATACCATCCAGTCTGAGCTTCCTCATTCCTGCAGAATGGATAATTCCATCATCATAACTGTTAGCTATTCTACCGGCAACGCCCAGATTCGGATCCAGTAGTAATTGCACGGCTGAACTTCTCCTTCCTACTCTGTAAATGCGTCCAACAACACCAGTAGGAACAATCACTGCATCATTGACTCTCACACTATCAACTGAACCGGCATTGATAAGTACGCTTCGTATACCCGGATCGGGATTCATTCCTATCGCTTCAGCAGTTATTAGCTTGAAAGATGATCGCTCCCTGAAGTTCATCATACGCCGAAGCCGCAGCGCCTCGGTGCCGCTGTCTCCAAGTCGTGCAATCTTCATACTCATTACCGCTAACTGCTCACGCATACGTGTGTTTTCGTTCCACACTCTTGGAGCATTTAGAATACTATTGACGGGATGTGCACCGATTAGAATTAGATCGGTAAGGTTTTGACGGAGTGTATTTATTTGAGGTGATTGATTAGAAAAGATAAATCCCATTGCCAACAATGAAGTTGCCAACCATGGGACATAGGGTTTTATCTTGCCGAACATAATGGCATATCAATTATTGGTAAGTAATAAACCTCGATATTCATCAAGATTTTCCAGCACCATTCCGGTACCTCTCACAACGCAGGTCAATGGATCATCTGCAATGTTAACGGGGAGATTGGTTTCATCACGAAGCCGCTGGTCAAGTCCTTTTAACATTGCGCCACCACCGGTAAGGATAATTCCTCTGTCACGAATATCAGCGGAAAGTTCAGGTGGTGATTTCTCAAGCGCTTCTCTGACGGCATCAATAATTTTTGAGAGTGATTCGGTAACTGCTTCACGTATTTCTTCTGAGCTGATTTCCATAGCTTTGGGCATTCCGGAAACAAGGTCTTTTCCTTTGGCACTCAAGGTGATCTCCTCTTCAAGCGGTATTGCCGATCCAACGTTACATTTAATCCATTCCGCCATTCTCTCACCGATGAACAGGTTGTAATTACGACGAATGAATTGAGCAATCGCATCATCCATTTCATCGCCTGCGGTACGGATGGAGTGCATTGTAACTATGCCGGAAAGCGAAATGATTGCTATCTCTGTAGTTCCACCGCCAATATCTACAATCATACTTCCTATAGGCTCTTTAACAGGCAGCCCCACACCTAAAGCAGCAGCCATCGGTTCGGCAATGAGATGAACTTCGCGAGCGCCTGCATATTCAGCAGAATCGCGAATAATACGTTTCTCCGATTTGGTTACACCGCTTGGTACACACACAATAACACGAGGACGCATAAACCGGTTAGGATGCACACGACGGATGAAGGAACGTATCATTAGCTCAGCAACTTCATCGTCATCGATAACACCATCTCGCATTGGACGGATTACCTCGATATCTCTATGGGTTTTACCCATCATTTCACGTGCGGCACGCCCAATTGCCAGAACCTTGCGATCTATGCGAGAAATTGCCACAACTGAAGGTTCAGTTATTACAACACCCTGACCCTTAACGTATACAAGGGTATTCGCCGTTCCGAGATCTATAGCAATATCATTTGTAAAAAATGACATAAATTTAAAACGCATAGGTTTTATTAACTCCGGTATGAAGTTAGTGAAAAATTACATTTGTAAGATAATGGAAAAATATCAGATGTCAATTGTTAAATTGCCTATTGTTTCTTTGCTTCATTGTTTAAACCGATAAACCTGAATAAATCCTTGCATCATATTGAGAAGTCCAATTGAATGCTTCAATTGCCAATTCCTGCCGATACTTCGGATTAATGATACCATTAGTATTTTCAAGTTTTAAATCGAAACCATCAAACTGTTCAGCTTTACATAATATGGTAACATATTTAAAATTCTTAGCGGCTGCTCTGATAAGCGAAACACCACCGATGTCAATTAACTCAACTGCATCTTCAATATCTGTAGTACGTTCGGGAAAAGGATATAAGTCAACGGCTACAAGATCAATAGGTTCAATATTAAATCTACTTAAGTCAGAAATATCATCTTGAGAATTCCTGCGTGCAAGGATAGCTGCATAAACTGCAGGATGAAGGGTTTTAACCCGTCCACCTAACAGATTATCGAATCCCGTTTGTTCTGATAATCGTTCAACCTTTACACCGTTAGCAGCGATAGCATTCGCAGTGCCGCCGCTGGCAACAATGGTTACTCCCAGCTTTACCAATCCCTTTGCAAGCGCAACTGCCGGATCTTTTCGCCAGGAACTAATTAAAGCGCGTTGGATTTGTATTTCTTGATTCGGATTATTTCTAATCATTGAGTTTCAATTCCTTGTTGATTCTAATTGCGAACTCCTTTATAACTTCCGAGTAAAACTGATGTTCAACCTTAAGTACCCTTGCAGCAAGTGTTTCTGGTATATCATCAGTAAGAACTGGTACACGACGTTGAGCAATTATTTCACCGCAATCATACTCTTCGTTAACACTATGAATGGTAACGCCAGACTCACTTTCACCGGCTTCGATCACCGCTCTATGCACATTCATTCCATACATTCCCTTACCACCGAATTTTGGAAGTAATGCCGGATGAATATTAACGATGCGGTTAGAGAATGCTCTTAATACGTTCGGAGGTATTTTTCGTAAATAGCCAGCCAGCGCAATCAGATGCACTTCCCTTTCACTGAGGATACCAAGCATATAATTAGCGAAACTTGCTCCGTCAGGATACTCTGAACGCTGGAAAACTGTTGTATAGAATCCCATATCCTTTGCGGTTATGAGACCCAAGGTATCAGGTTTATTACTCGCAACAAGAGTAATCTTTGCAGGAATCTTCCCTTGTTCTATCGCTTCAGCAATAGCCTTAAAATTGGATCCGGTTCCGGAAAGAAATATTGCCAGATTCATAATTTAATCAAATAGTTTAACCAAATTATCTTTATTACCGCTATTTATCATCGTAGCTTTCTTAAACGTTACATTGGTATTAGGAGGATAATTGATTGATTTACCGTGTAAAAGCTCTTCAACCGTTATAATCTGAATTTTGTCATACTTCTGTCCAAAAAGATCAGATTCATAGAAACCAACCTTTTTTGCACTTAGAAGCATTGGTTTAGTTACATTTTCTTCAAAGCAAACAAAGACACCAATACCGGCATTTTCAGTCTCAACAACATTTATGAATTCTCTTATGTTCCTAACGTTTACATTACCACTCTTGACCTCAATGATAATAAGATCCTTTTCTTTCCTAGTCTTATAAAACGTAAGATAACCGTCAAACCCGCCATCACCTACTTTCACCTGCTTGGAAACGCCTCCGAGCATAACCTCAATAATCCAATCCTGAAATTTGAAACGACCTTTTTTCGTTTTTTGGGCAAGGTCTTTAGCAGTGGCAATATCCTTGGGGAAGCCATTAATATCAATACTGTTCTTTATCTCATTGAGCTTATCTCTATTATTATCATAAGGTTTAAGTAATCTATCTAATATCAATCTAATTGCCAGATGTGAAATGTCCGCTCCGATCCATTTACGATTCAGCTTCTGTGCTACTGCAACTGCTGTCCCGCAACCACAGAAGAAATCGGCTATGATGTCACCTTCGTTAGAAGATGCTTTGATGATTCGCTCTAAAAGCGCTTCTGGTTTTTGTGTCTGATAACCAAGCGATTCAATCTGTTGAACGTTGGAAATATCCTTCCAGAAATCAGAAGATGGTACACCCGGATTCTGATGTAAGTAGTATTTCAATTGTGGTAGTTTCCTACCATCTTTTCCCCAATAAATTAGCTCATCCTTAACGTATTTATTCAAATTCTTATGTAACGTAACCCAGTGCATGCCGTTTTTACCATAATTACTCGGATTTACTCCTCGCCATTCTTTTCCTGTTTCTCCATTCCTTGTACCGCTAACAAGTAAAGGAACCGTTCTATAATATCCTGTTTCGTCCTTCTTTGAATAAAGTTTCTTTGAAGCCTCAGAAAGTTCCAGGTATTGTATATTAAAACGATACTTATTCGATTTTGAATAAAACAGTATCACATCATGGCTTCTTCGATATATCTTTGAAATGCTCGATCGCGTATGACTTCTTTCCCATGAAATCTCATTCCTGAAATTTTTGTATCCGAATATCAAATCACAAATCATCTTCAAGTAATGACTCATCGTCGTATCGCAGTGCAAATAAAAGCTACCTGTACTCTTAAGCTTCTTGTGCATATAATAAATCCGAAGCGCCATCGTCGTTAGGTAAGAAATTGCACCTTTGGATACTCGAACTCTATCTAATGTTTGGAGTATTCGATATAAATCTAAATCCAGGTCCTGTATCTCACACATCTCATCCAGATAGGCAACATTGCTCCAAGTGTCGGCAAACGCTTCTTTCTGCGCTTTCGTATCGGATAGATCAATTGATTCAAACAGCACATTATATGATCGTTTAGAATTAAAGGGCGGATCTATGTAAATCAAGTCAATGCTGCAATCTTCAATTGAGTTCTTAAGAATGTCTAAATTATCACCGTAAAAAAGTTCGTTCATTATACCTATTAAGCTAATTTAACAGAGTTTTAATATTCCATTTTCAGAGATTTGAGCAATCATCCCCACCGGTAATGTTAAACGTTCCTCAATATGACCATACGGTAAGTCATACCATATCGAAAAATTATATCCTTTAAACGTATCTAAAGCCGATTTGCATACTTCGTCTATAATTGATTTATCATTCCAGGTGAATGCGCCTAATAACAATGCTTTAATATCTCTAAGCACACCCGCACTCTCCAACTGCCAGAACATCCTGTCAATACGATATGGCGCTTCGGAAAGGTCTTCGATGCACAATATTGAACCGGATAAATCCGGCATAAACTCCGTTCCAACGAGGCACACCAACATTGAGAGATTACAGGGTAATAACGTCCCTTGGACTTCTCGCCCGGATCGGACAGTATTTAGAATAATTTGCGAACCTTCCGACCATTCTAACGTTCTTCCGGATCCATCCAACATACCTAACAAATGTTGTAAAGATCGATCAGTGACACCTCCACTCATACCCATTGCCACCTGCGGTCCGGAAAAAGTCACCCACTTGCATCTATCCCACAAAACTAATTGAAATACACTAATATCGCTAAACCCAACGAACGCTTTAGAGGGTTGTTTTGCGATATCCCGCCAGGGAAAATCCTTAAGCAATCTTAACACGCCATACCCACCCCGGCTGCAAAATATACCGGATACCTCATCATTTTGAATTGCATCTATTAAATCATTGAGGCGTTCGGTATCACTACCAGCTAAAAAACTGAATTCTGGATTCCCGTCTTCACGGGAATGATATTTTGACAGGGAGTAATGACAATTGGATATGGCGTGCGGCGCTAAAATTACTTTGTAATCCCAAGCCTCTAATTGTTTTACACCAATGGATAATTTATCAGAATTTACAGGTCCGGCTGGAGAAATAACACAAATGGTTTCACCGGGTAGTAGTGCAGATGGAAAGATAGTTTTCGTTACCATATCGAGGAAACCAAACGATATTCTCCGAACCCAAATTCGTCTTTGAAAGTAAAACGTTTATTTAAATGATTATAATACCAAATTTCATATTGCTCTGAACTTATACCTTCATCGTTTCTCTCTATTCTGTTAGGTTTGCCGTACAATATTAAAACTCTACCACGATCCGTTTCCCATCCTTGGCGGTTGCCTCCAAAATGAATGTTAGTATAATTCACACGATCATAATACTCTAACATTTTACCGTTTACAGCATCCCCTTGGCAAGGGAAATGATCTTTCCAGAACATAATAAAGGCTTCTTCTTTATTGCTCGGGAATTGTCCTGCTAAACGGTTTATTTCAACTGTTGTCGCTATATATTTCAATTGCCTGATTGCTTGGTCTATATCACTTATTGTCCAGGGAAGGCCGTGAAAATTAATTTTGAATGAGGCATTCCTCTGTATTGTATCACCTTCACAAACAGCTTTTAGAGTTATACTATAATGACTAAAACTTAAGTCCTTACAAGGTACAGACATAAAATATGAAGATAGCTTCTCACCACCAACTATTGCCAGACTATCGTTGTGTTTTATAACTCCGGTTTTGTCGTTTACATATAGAAACAATTTACATACCTGTTCAGGATTACTGCGACCAATATCAAAATAACAATACATAATCGAGGAAGGTTCGGGCACTATGCCACTTACATTTGGATGTAAAGGAGTATTCAATTCTTGGTTAATTTCACTAGACCGTGATAGAATAATATCGGAAATGTCAAAATAACCAGAAGTCCCTGCCCTTAAATCAACTTCTTTTTCAACAGTTTCTCGCTGACGGGATTCCTTATCCTCAAGCATTACTTTTACATTATATTTCCCAATCGGTAGATCAACAGAAAAAACCGCTGTTGAAAAATCACGCTTCGAATTAGTAAGATCATAATCAGGAACACTTTTCTCTACATGCCTCACTTGTCTGATTACCTGTCCACCTTCTTTCTTAATAACCGACAGGTTTATATCCATCTGGGCAATAAACTGCTCCCTCTCTCTGACGAATAACAGCATATCATTGGTGACTTCAATAATAATGTTAAGCTTTACAGAACTCGGATCCAGAGTGATGCGACTATAACAGGAAACCGCAAAGAAGGGCTGTCCAATATGAGCTTCTTGACTCCATCTCGGAGTTTCAGGTTTTTTTGAATATACATTGCTGCTTAAAAGAAATAGTGATATTATAAAAAAGAACCACCTCATAAATCATTCCTCAAATATAGCATTAACAAATACCTTTGCATCAAACGGATGAAGATCATCGACGCCTTCGCCTAACCCTATAAATTCAACAGGCAATCCAAGTTCGCTCTGAATAGGAACAACTACTCCACCTCTTGCTGTTCCGTCTAACTTTGTAATAATTAACCCAGTTCCACCGGCAACAGAAGTAAATCCTCTCGCCTGAGACAGACCATTCTGACCTGTAGTGGCATCTATCACTAACAAAACTTCATGTGGGGCGGTCGGATCATGTTTCCTCAGAACCCGCGCAACTTTACCTAATTCCTCCATAAGATTACGTTTAGACTGTAACCGACCCGCAGTATCTACAATAAGCAGATCTTCACTACGAGCTTGTGTTGATTTGTAAGCATCATAAGCAACCGATGCCGGATCCGCGCCGCTTTTCTGTTTAACTAGTCTGGCTCCCCCTCGTTGTGCCCACACTTCAATCTGTTCAACAGCGGCAGCTCTGAATGTATCGCATGCAGCTATAACCGATTTCTTTCCTTGAAGTCCATAATAATATGCCAGTTTACCTGCTGTTGTTGTTTTACCAGATCCATTAACACCAACCAACAATATAACCCACGGTTTATGTGAAAAACGTGTTGTGTTGGGTGTTAATACCTGACACGATTCTGTACCTGTATGATGTCTATTGTTAAGTATAGTTATCAGGTGGGATTTCAGTATTTCAGCAGGACTTAGGTTTTTATCCTTTTTACGATTGGCGAACTCATCCTTTAGTTTTTCAATTAAATCATCAACGATACTAACACCGATATCTGCCTCAAGGAGAGCGTCTTCCAACTCCTCAATGCTGTCCTCATCGAGTTTCCCCGACTTGAATATCGCTCCAATCTTGCTAAAAGTCTGAGTACGCGTTCGCTGTAACCCATCCTTAAAACGTGTAAGCAGGTTCATCGTTTTTGTGTTTCCCCGATAGAATCATCGATATCGAACAATTGATCTCGCCATTGGAGTTTATTCCGCAGTAATTTATAGAATGTGCTGTCACCGAACAAAACCAAATTCGTATAAAAAGACGCGCGTTTAATAGATATACTATCCCCCGATTTAAGTTTGATTACTCGTTGACCGTCAGCAATCACTTGAAAATCCCCCGCTTCACTTAAAGTTATGATTGAAACCACACGTTTATCACTAACGACAAGAGGACGATTTGCCAACATATGCGGATTTATAGGACTTATTATCATTGCATTTAATTCCGGCTCCAAAATTGGTCCACCAACAGAAAGTGAATAACCAGTTGAACCAGTTGGTGTTGAAACTATCAATCCATCAGCGTTAAATGTATTCAAATACTCATCATCAATGCTCGTTTCAAGACGGATAGTTCGTGGAAAATCACCTTTCTCGATAATAATATCATTAAGTCCGAAAAGCACTTTAGCTTGTTTATCTGCCCCAGAAGTTGCTTCAAGCATAATTCGTTTTTGAATGACATACCTGTCATTTAATAGATCGTTTATGCGCTTATTTAACTGATCAATTTTCACCTCTGCCAGATATCCGAAAGCTCCAAGATTCACACCGATTATCGGTACTTTAAAAGGCTGTATAATATATGCAGTTCGAAGGAATGTGCCGTCACCACCGAAAGATAATACAAAATCAACATCAGCAGCCACTGATTTCAGATCTACACTTGCATAATCGCTAATATCTATAATTTGTTGAAGATCATCTGCTACAACAAAGGATATGTTTTTACTCTTCAGCCAGGATAGAAATGGTGGAAGTACTTCAGTTACAGCAGGTTTACCAGTATTAGCAATTATACCTAAAGAAATGCTTTTCATACTTCTAACTCTTCTGCCTTCGATTTCTTACGTGACAATCTACTGGTTTTTCTAAAGAAGAGCCGAGCTGATTGCTTAATTGAATTGGCATCCAATCCAACTTCTTTCAGTAGGCTTTCACGATCACCATGAGTTACGAAACTATCGGGCAATCCCATACGTTTAACGTTTACCTTCAGGTTTTGGTCACTGATAAATTCAAGTAATGAAGCTCCCATTCCACCCATCAGGACATTCTCTTCAACGGTCAACCAGAGTGAAAATCTGGCTGCCATAACCATCAATGTTTCCGCATCTAACGGTTTAACACATTTTATATCGAGTACTGCCAGATTCAATCCTTTGTTTTCAGCAAGTTCATCAGCAGCGCTTATACATTCAGCGAGTAGTATGCCACTCCCGATTATTAATCCATCCTTACCTTTACGCAACAATTCTGCTTGTCTGACGTTAGTAGTTGAGTCATAAGAACCAAGATTCTTTACTCCGGATGTAATAGAGAATTCAGGCGGTTTTCCACGTGGGAAACGGATAGCAACCGGTCCGTTAATTTCCTTGATTGCTGCATTGAGCATAAGAATAAGCTGATGCTGATCGCGAGGGATGAGTATAGTTAAATTTGGAATATGTCGCAGATAGCTTAGGTCAAAGGCGCCATGATGAGTCGGACCATCCTCGCCAACCAATCCTGCTCTATCCACGCCAAAAACAACGTGCAGATTTGGAAGTGCAACATCGTGAACAATCTGATCGAAAGCACGTTGAAGAAACGTGGAATAGATGGCAACAACAGGTATCAATCCTTGTGTTGCAAGTCCAGCGGCAAAAGTCACTGCGTGCTGCTCGGTAATGCCTACGTCAAAACAGCGATCAGGCAGCGTTTCCTGAAATTCCTCTAATTCACTGCCCTCTAACATTGCCGGCGTAATGGCGATTATCCTCTCGTCCTTCTTTGCAAGCTTGAGCAATTCACCGCTGAAATGCCCTGCAAAGGTTTTCTGCCCATTCTTATCCTTAACCGGACCGGTAACAGGATTAAACTTACTCACACCATGAAAATTAGTATCCGCTTCTTCTGCTGGTTTATAACCTTTTCCTTTTTTTGTAAGGATGTGAACGACAATGGGACCTGATGCGGTTTTAAGCCATCTGAACATCTTAATAAGTTCTGTCAGATTATGACCATCAATGGGACCAACGTAGCGGAAACCAAGCCTTTCGAACCATAATCCGGGAACCAACATTGACCGTAAGCCTACATCCATCCCGCGTAGAGCCTTTTGGAATTTCCCGCTTTTCGGTAAACGCTCGGTTAATTGCCACATCCCGTCCTTCAGCTTTTCAAAATGCAGGTGTGATCGTATTGAAGCGAGGTATTGTGAAAGCGCGCCAACACTCGGTGATATAGCCATCCGGTTATCATTAAGAATAACGGTAAGATCAGTGCCGGAAACACCAGCATTATTTAATCCTTCATATGCCATACCACCCGTCATACCACCGTCGCCGATAACCGCAAGTACCCGATGTTTTTCATCCTTTTGATCGCGAGCGACAGCCATTCCCAAAGCTGCGGAAATAGAGGTTGATGAATGTCCGACAGTGAAAGCATCATATTCACTCTCTTCCCGATGTGGAAAACCGGATATACCGCCATATTGACGGTTGGTGTCAAACTGCTTCATCCGTCCGGTCAGGATTTTATGCGAATATGCCTGTGCTCCAACGTCCCATACAATAAGGTCTTTTGGTGCATTGTAAACATAATGAAGTGCAATCGTAAGCTCGACCACGCCAAGATTAGAGCCCAAATGACCACCGGTTCGCGATACTACATCTATCAAGAAATGACGCATCTCACCTGTTAGTTCTTCCAACTCATCCGGAGATAAGCGTTTCAAATCTATTGGACTATCAATTTTAGATAACAAAGAATATTGTGATATATCAACCAATACTTTTTTCCTTCACTTCAAAACCTTCCTTGCCTTCTGTTATTACCTTAAGCCGTTTTTCAGCATTATCTAACATCTGATGACATTTCTTCACCAGCTTCTGCCCCTCTTCGAAAAGAACAAATGATTTCTCAAGGGGAGTACTCCCGTCTTCGAGTTCTCGCGAAATTGCTTCCAACCGTTGGTAAATTTCTTCAAATGTCAACTTCCCGATAGATTGGTTTTGCTTGTTAGTATTTCTTTTTACATCATTCTCATCGTTCATTTTTATGTATCTCCTCAACTGCTGCCAATGCAGATCCCCGTTTGAATAAAAGGTTGAGTTTGTCACCAATGGTTATTTGGATTGCACTTTTAACGATTGTTCCTTCCTTTTGTCGGGCAACACAGAATCCTCTATCAAGAACACTGTTCGGTGATAGTGCAGTAAGCTGATTGCGAATCGCCTCAAAACTGCGTTTACGTTCAGTTACTTTCCTGATTAATGCCGTCTCAAGTTTCTCAGAAATATCATCGATACGAAGTCTTTCGTCATTGACTCTGCCAATTACGCGCTTCATACCATAGCTATTTGCTAAGCCGTGTACTCGCTCTCGCCACATAGAAACCATCCTATCAAGTGTCCTCGAAAACCGGATTGATTTATCTCTAAGCGACTGTTTGATATCCTCTCCATCGGGAACAATCAGGTTAGCAGCAGCGGTTGGTGTGGGCGCGCGAACGTCGGCGGCAAGGTCGCTTAAAGTAACATCTACCTCATGCCCGACAGCAGATACAACAGGCAATCCGGATGCGGCAATTGCTCGAATAACTACTTCCTCGTTAAATGCCCATAGGTCCTCAAGTGATCCTCCACCCCGACCTACCACTATCACATCAACGAGTTTGGATTGATTGAAGATTTCAATTGCTCTAACAATTTCCTCAGCAGCTCCCTCACCTTGTACTTTTACCGGAATCAGATAAAGCTCAACCGGTTGGAAGCGGGTTTTGAAACCCCAGACCAGATCGCGTATTGCAGCGCCGGTTGATGAAGTGGCTATACCAATAGCGTTTGGAAATTTCGGTAAAGGACGCTTGCGCTCCTGATCAAATAAACCTTCATGATTGAGCTTTGCTTTAAGCGCTTCGTAGGCAGCTTGCAACGGTCCGAGTCCGGCTGGTAAAACCGATTGAACGTCCAACTGGTATCGTCCACCCTGCTCCCAAACTGTTACCCTGCCATAAGCTCTGATCTTCAATCCATTTTCAAATTCAAAGCCTGGCGCTCGACGAGTTCTCCACATTGTACAGGATATCTGAGCCCCGGAATCTTTAAGTGTAAAATACCGATGCCCTGATCTATTCAAGGTATAATTGGAAATCTCACCCTCAACCCAGATATTAGGTATACTGCCTTCTATCAGATTACGTATTACTCTGGTGAGGCGGCTTATCGAGTATATTTCCTCTGCAACTTTCAAAAGACTGCTCTTTTTAACCGCAGATTGCACAGATTAAACAGATTAGTAGACGCAACACTCTTGTCGCGTAAACAATCGCAGACAGAAACGCTTAAGCTTCTAAAGATTGCGTTAAAAAAATATGCTAAATCTGTGTAATCTGTGGTTTATACACACGCGACAGGAGTGTCGCGTCTACTTAGCGGTTCTTCTTTTTGTGACGGTTCTTACGGAGCCGTTTTTTACGTTTGTGCGTAGACATTTTATGCCGTTTTCGTTTCTTACCGCAGGACAATAATCCCTCGCTTTATTTAGTTTATTAATACAATTACTGTTAATATTTAGAGTTTTACATCAGCAACTGCTTTACGCAACTGCGGTGATGACTTGAAAGCCGGAACTACTCTCTCGGCGACATCAACAGGCTCACCTGTACGGGGATTCACTGCTCGACGCGCTGCACGCTTAACACATTTAAATGTGCCAAAACGTCTCAGCTCAACAGTCCCACCTTCGGATAATTCTGACTCTATCATTTTCAATATTCCTTCAAAAACCGCAGATACGTCTGTGCGTGTCAAACCGGTTTTTTTTGAAATGTTTTCAATAATATCTGCTCGGTTCATAATTCTTCCCTTCTTTTTTTACTCTTTAGAGATTCCTTTAATTCTTAATTGTAGTAAGATACTATATATTTTACCTTCCTGCAACCTTTTACGGTTATTTAACAATTAAGATTATAGTTCTACTTTGATAAGTTTGTGTTTAGGAAATAAGGGGACAGTATACCTGTTTTTATAAATACTCTTTGGAATAACGACATCCTATAGAAAAACAGGTATACTGTCCCTTTATTTCCTAAACAGAACTATTTAATCAATGTTACAGGTTTAATAATATTCCTATCCCTATCAATAACTGATAACATATAGGTTCCAGATGCTTCATTTTCCATATTGTTATGAAACATTAACTTGCGCATTCCTGGTTGTGAAAGATAACGCTCTGACGACCAGACTTCGCGTCCGGTTATATCATATAGAATAAATTGAACTACACCTGATTTATTTGCTAAGTATTGAACATTAAACGCATTGTTAAATGGATTGGGATATACACTAACCAACCTGCATTTACTGGGAAAAGCAAAATCACCATTCTGATTATTAGGTACTGACAGCGCTCCTATAACGTCAATCTTCCCCCACCCATAAACATTATTAGGAACCTCACCTGTAAATCTATCTGTTCTTGCACCCACAAATATTCTGTTTCTTAAAAGACTGGGATTTAAGTTTGGTCTGGCTTGCAGGATTAATGCAGCAGTTCCGGCTGCTGCAGGACTGGACATCGATGTTCCCATCATCGCTATATAATCCGCCGGTTCACCCTCTCCTCCGTCATTGGATATAATTATGTAATCGGCTGATCCGCCGAGGTTGATATTGTAACCATCACGACAGGATATTGTCCTCTGCCCCGGTGCTGTAATATCCGGTTTCAACACTCCATCGATCCGCGGTCCAATGGATGAGAAGTGAGTTGTTCTACCTATAGTATCCCATGCAATTGAATGCAGTTCTCCAAGAAAATCCTGCCATTCGTTGCGTGCGATAAAGGCTCCTACGGAAATACAGCTATCAGCGGTTGAAGGCGATCCAACTGTATACCGAGGACTGTATCTGCGAAATTTAACATACCAGTGATCGCTATACGTAACGATATGAAACTGCTGATCTCTGTCTGAGTGGTTTATTACTTGCACAAAGAAGGACGTGCTGTCTTCCGGCATAGGCTCAACCGGCAGGTATTCACGCGCTTCAGTTCCTCTTGGGCTGGAAACCTGATCCATCTCATTATATTCGATGAGTTCATTGTCACCATCGAAGATTCGCGCTGATAAATTTATATGAACATCCTCATCATGACCATCATACCAACTGATAATGAAACTCCATTCAGTCGGATCTGATACATCTTTCGTTATAATCTGTATTAGATCTGTAGTATCTCTTGCACCAACTTCACCAGAGTAAAATTCCTTAGAGCTTGCTGAATTACCAGCGGACATAAATACCGTTGTTCCCTCACCAACCGCCCAGTCAACCGCTTGTTCCTCCGCCGATGAACCATCATTAAAACCGTCGGAACCGCCATAACTCATGGTCATTATATCCGCCTCACACCAGGTGGCAGCAGCTCTTATCGCGCCGACAACTGCCGCTGATGATGCATCGGCAGTTGAATCATTACCAATCTTCAGATAAATCGGATCTGCTTCATAAGCCATCCCTCTCCAGCGTCCATTTGACAAACGACCTGAACCAAATGCTGTGCCGGCTACATGTGTTCCATGCCCGGAGATATAATCGGTAGCATCCTCGCAAGTATCCGGGTAATCCGCATAATCCATAGCAACAACCGGATTAGGTAGATCCTCGTGATCGAACTGAAATCCTGAATCGAGAATTGCTAACCTTACACCTTCACCTGTAATCGGCGGATCTTCTTCCCAAGCCTCAGCAGCTCCGGTGTGCTGAGCGGTATTATCATTGAGAGAATGCAATTGACGATAAGCAGAGGTTATTCGTGACACATTACCTGACTTAAGTATATTCTGTATGTTGGAAACCCTTACATCTGCAAGCATAAAACCTGTAGAATGAGCGCCGATAGGAGGAATATATGTATGCTCATATAACTTGACATTATTGGCAAGAAGATCGTTTTTATCTTTTACAGAAGGTAAATCCTTAAAATGACAAAATACCCTCAATTCCGGATCAGCGTTGATTGAAATACCGCAAGCTTTAAGACGCCGTTGGTTTTTCTCCGATGGATCTGAATTGTAGCATTCAATCAGGAAAAGGTCTCTAACTAACGTTGGATCCATATTGCAGACAATTCCATTAGTAGCGCCGAATGCTGAATTAGAAATAATGAAACAAATGAGGATTATAAAGACCGTTTTTGGTTTCATAGTTCAACCTTTTAGTAGACGCAACACTCTTGTCGCGTGTTTTTCACCAAAGACTATGCAGATATAAAAGATCCCTTAATCTGTTAAATCTGCGTAATCTGCGGTTTATAAAGAAACCCGCCCAGTAATAACTAATACTCCATTTACTATTACAGGACGGGTTTATTGCCTTCGATTCTAAATAGTAATCACTTGATCAATACCAGCTTTCTTTCAATCGGTGCGCAGTTAGGACTAATCAATCGCGCGAAATATATCCCCGATGACATTCCGGCTGCATCCCAGATTGCACTATATCGCCCGGCAGGTATTACTCCTGAACTAACTAAATCCACTTCTCTTCCGCTTAAATCAATTATCACAAGTTTATAAGCCGTTATATTTGGTAATGTATAGCCAATTCTAACCTTCCCATTGAAAGGATTAGGATAAGCTGGTTCCAAAGCAAAAGACCTCGCATTCATATCATCTGAAAATGGAACATCGTTGATTTCGCCAGTAAACCAATCGAATACCTCTTCAAGTACTGCATGTCTCGAAGTAGTTTCCCCATGCCCTGTTACACCCTCAAATGAGAAGCCAAGATAAACCGTTCGCGATCCGGTTATCCAGTCTACTTTATAAACGCCTGCACATCCTGTAACATCAGATATACTGTATACTAACAGACTATCCCCTCCGTTAACCGGCGTCATAGATGATGGTGAATACCTGCCGTCACCGTTACCGCCGTTACCGATTAACAGCATAGAATCATTCTCTGCTAAAGGTCGTTCACCAGGCAATCCTATCACCCATCTGGCACCGACCGAATCCGCCGCATGATCGGCTCCGAAGTAGTTATACAGTAATTCCTGATTTTCCTCAATATCACCAATCCTTTTGCCAACGAGCATTATATTCATACCGTCATCAAGTGCATATTCAAGCTGTAAGCGACCAAGTTCACCCAACGGTTCCTCTGAATTTCCTGTCATCCAGATTATCATCTCGTATTCGCTCATCGCATTCACATCAGGAGCGTCATTCAAAGAAACATTCCAACGAACCCAACCACGCTCCATTTCATCAATTGACGAGTAATAGAAATTCTCAACGTCCTGACCGCCATCGTCATCAACAATCAGTATATCAGGATAACCGATAATAATTTCGTACGTTCTTTCCAGATGAATAAAGCCCGGTTGTGCGGTTACAGCTATTGTAAACCAGGATGTGTGTGGTATCGCATCTTCAGCAATTTCAATTACGAACGGATCATCATCATTGGAGATTTCATCACCTGGATCGAGATTTTGCATTTCTATATCATCTGTTGAAAAAGATATATCCGGATCATCGGAACTAATTTCAAATGAAAGGCTTTCGGTTTCAGACCCACTTTCGCTATTTGACACTAATATCACAATATTCGCTGTTTCACCTGGTTCGAGACGACCATTATTGTTATCATCTCCATCCAATACCATAACACCCAATAACAAGATCGGTCGTTCGCCTAATTGTAATGACCTATAGGCGTTGATTCGTCCGGATCCAAGTTTGCCGCGGAAGTTGCCGTTTTCATCATCAATATCATCAGCGCCCTCTAATAGCACTTGACGAGCTTCTGCAACGTCAAGCACTTCAAATTCAGACCTCAACAAGATAGCTACTGATGCTGCAAACGGACAAGACATAGAAGTACCGCTCATCTCAGCATAACGTCCTCCGGGATAAGTGCTGAATATTGCAACACCCGGAGCAGAAATATCAACCCAATCTCCATAATTAGAGAATCCGGCACGACGATCATTATTATCAGTAGCGGCAACTGCAACGGCGTTCTCAAATGCTGCAGGATAACCTCGCGCTTCACTGTTATCATTACCTGCTGATGCAAGAACCAGTGCATCATGCTCAGTTGCATAGTTTATTACTTGCCTACCGCCAGCGCCTCCCCAACTGCTGCCCCAGGAGCAACTGATTACCTTTGCGCCTGTCCTGGCTGCGTACTCGATACCTTCGTAACCATACGATACAAACTGGGCTTCGCCGACCCGAACAGCCATTATCCCGCAATTATAACCAACGCTTGCTACTCCCCGGCGATTGTTGGTTACCGCTGAAGCTATCCCCGCACAATGAGTGCCGTGACCATAGCGGTCGTCAGGATTGTTATCTCTGTCAACGAAATCCCAGCCATAAAAATCATCCCGCTTTCCATTACCATCATCGTCTCGACCATTCTCCTCATCATCTTCGATAACACCGTTATGATTCAAATCCTCACCTGGATTAATCCAGAAATTAGCGACCAGATCGAGATGATCCATATCAACGCCGGTATCGACAATTGCTACAGGTACTGATCTGTCACCGGTCGCAATATCGTGAGCGTCATTTGCCTGACAAAGGTCAAGTCCATACTGGCGGTTACGATATGTATCGTTATGATCCATATACAACCGCAAGATTGGCCAAGGTTCAACGAATTCGATACCAATTAGTTTTTCCATATCGCTGCAAACTGCCTCAACAGGCAGCGTTTCAGGAAAGTAAAGGTTGTAAATACGTGTGAGATCGGTTCCATCCGGCAAAGGAGGAAAACAATGCGGATATTTACGTTCTACTTTTGTAGCGCCGATCTCATCCATGAAACGGTCTATGTGCTCAATCCCGAACCGATATTCAGGTTTGTCGCCAAGATCAACCGCAAATTCGGGGGTTGCTTTGAATACTAACACACCAGGCAGGAACACATCCTCATCAGATATTTCAACTGCACTGGTTTGGGTGAAAGTAAAACAGCTTAAAAGTAGTGCAAGAATTAAGAAATTGTGAAATTTCATTTTTACCCCGTTTTTAAAAATTACGAATAGCGAATTACGAAGGACGAAAAACAGATTGCAAGGAATTCTTCAATTCGTAATTTGTAATTCGCTATTCGCTATTCGTAATTATTTTATAAGTACCAGTCGCCGTTCGATTGGCGCTCTTCCTGGTACGGATAATCTGGCAAAATAGATACCGGAAGGTGTATCGGTTGAATTCCAGAGTGTAGTAAATTCACCGGCTTCACTAATGCCACTATTCAGTAAAGTAATCTCTCTTCCGGATAAATCTATAATGCTTAAGTTGTAATTCGTTATGCAAGGAATATGGTAAGTTAACTTTACCAAACTATTGAACGGATTGGGAAATGCAGGACTTAATGAATATACACTCGTAACAGTCGATATATCGAGCGGTGCAATGTCACCATTATCTTCACTGATAAACCACTCATATATGTTCTCTAAAACTGCGCTTCGTGGTGTCTGACGACCACTCGATCCTTCAAAAGCGAAACCGAAATATATTGATTTCCCATCCGACCATTCACTTTGATAACTCACCGCTGCAACGCCGAGTGTATCACCACCAGTGACATAGATCAAAAGACTGTCTGCACCCATTACCGGCACCATCGTGGAAGGTGAAACATCACCGAAATCAGCAGCATCATCACCGAAGAGGTATAACCTCGTTCCCTCAGCGATGGGACGATCACCAGGTATGCCGTTAACCGATAAGGCGCGAACGGAATCCTCTTCGTGTTCGGCACCAAAGTATTCCATTAAGAATTCCTGATTATCTCTGTAGTTACCGATTCTATTTCCGATCAAAAGTACATTAGCGTCTTCCAAAATTGCGGATTCTATTTGAACCTTGTCTAATTCATCCAAAGGCGGATCGGCATTCCCTGTAACCCAGACAACCATTTCATAATCGGTCAGAACGTCCAGATCAGGTGAATAGTCAGTTGCAACATTCCAGCGTACCCAGCCTTGTCCCATTGCTTCAACGTCTGAAAGATAATATTGCTCAATATCATCACCATCGTCATCATCAACGATAAGAATATCGGGGTGACCTACAATTATTTCAAAAGTCTGCTCAATTTCAATCCCACCCGGATCAGCTTCAACCAATACCGTTATCCAGGTAGTGTGTGGTATTGCATCGCCTGAAACCTCAATCACAAACGGTTCGTCTTCATTGGCAATGGTTTCACCCGGCTCAACGTCAGGATAGATAACCTCATCTGTCTGAATGTTAAGCATTTCATCTTCAGTTGTCAATGTAACAATAAGACCTTCCGTTTCAATGGCACCCTCGTTATTGGAAATATTTATTACAAACTCAATTACTTCATCCACATCAAACCGGTCATTATCATTCTCATCGAATACTATCTCAATACCTTCAATAATTAATGCTGGACGCTGTCCAAGCCGCAATGATTCATAAGCGTTGATTCTTCCAGCGCCAAGCTGACCTCGATACCGATCGTTCAGGTTATAAATATCATCAGCGCCTTCAAACAAAAGTTCTTCCGCTTCGTTAACATCCAGCCATTGGTATGCAGCGCGTATAAGAATGGCTACGGATGCAGCAAAGGGGCTGGACATTGAGGTTCCACTCATATAACCATATTGACCACCAGGTACGGTACTCGCAATATCTGATCCAGGTGCGCAAATTCCAATCCAATCACCGTAATTTGAAAATCCGGATCTGCGGTCATTGCTGTTTGTAGAACCCACAGCTATTACATTCTCATAAGCAGCAGGATAAAACATTCTTGTTATACCGTCATTGCCTGCGCCAGCAAGTACCAGAGCGTCGTGATCTCGTGCATAGTTCATAAGATCTTGAGCCGCCTGTTGACTCTGATCATTACCCCAGGAACAGCTAACCACCTTAGCGCCATTATCTACTGCGTACCTCACACCCGGATAACCATGCGTGACTACTCCACCTGGACCGGCTTTAATAGCCATTATTCCGCAGCTATAACCAACGCTGGCAATACCTGTTCGGTTGTTGGTAACGGCTGATGCGATTCCAGCACAATGTGTACCATGTCCATAAGTATCGTTGAAGTTACTGTTATTGTTGTAGAAATTCCAGCCGTGAAAATCATCAATCTTACCGTTGCGATCATCATCGCGACCGTTGCGTTCGTTGTCCTGGATTTCACCATCACCGTTAAGGTCTTCACCTGGATTAACCCAGAGGTTATCTTCAAGATCGGGATGATCTCGATCCACACCGCTGTCAACAATCGCTACAGGAACACTGCGATCACCGGTAGAAATATCATGCGCCCGGTTTGCCTCACAAAGATCAAGCCCATACTGATTGCGTCTTAGAGGATCGTTATGTTCCATACATTCGCGGTCAATTAACCACGGATGGGCATATTCAACGCCAGTAAGTTTAGCCATATCGCGGGAAATATCTTCAGGTGAGAATGTCTGTGGAAAGTAAAGAACATATATCCGGGTTATATCAGCGCCGTTGGGAATCGGAGGCTGGCATATCGGATACATCCTCTCGACTCGATCAGCGTTAATCTGATCCATATAGTCATCAATATATTCAACCCCAAATAAATGCGAACCCGCTATTGGAAGCTCAACCTTATATTCAGTAGCTATTTTGAAGATAACTCTTCCTGGAATGTATGGTTCATCAAGTGGTATTTCTTCTGCTTGCAAACTTAAACAGAACGTTAATACCACTAATAAAACAATCCCAAGTAGGTCAGACACTCTTGTCTGACTCTTCCCATGTCGGACAGGAGTGTCCAACCTATTTTTATTATTGCTAAAAACCTTATAATTCATAATTTGTAACCTCGTGCAAGTTTTAAATTCTGATAAAGAACTTTAACATTACAAGGTACGCACGTTTTGTCATTAAATCAATATTTTACAACCCACAATTCAAAACGCAGTTAAGTTATCCTTCATCCTTTTCCTGGTGAAAGCAATCTCAAAGCGGCAGCAATTGAAAACAATGAAAAAACACTAACCAACCCAAACAGCGTCATATATCCCAAATGATCAATTATGAGACCCCCCAATCCCGCAGAAAGAACCGATATTCCTAACGTACTGTTCATTACACCGATGTAAAGCGGTCTCTTATTCGGAGGTGCATGTTGAAGCAGATAGTTATTACCACCCACTATAAACGAGGAAATTACTCCTCCCGATACGAAAAAAGCAATCGCAAAAACAATTTCGGGTGTTTGCCAGATTACCTGTGAGAAAACTATCAAAGGTGGAAATACCGTTAATAACGATGCTATTCTAATAATCGCTCTATTATGTCCGCGATCCGATAATAACGCCCATAGGACATTAAAACCCATCTCACCTGCATATCGTGCAGCAAGGAACGCTCCTATCCAAAATGGAGAAAGATCATATCTGCTCTGAGCAAAAAGGATGTAAAACGGCAAACCGAAGTTCCACAACGTCATAATATGCCGGATCATAAAATATCGCCTGAAGGTCTGATCAGTTTTTAGCAAACTGAAACTGCTAAACAGATGTTTATAGAACCCTTTCTGATTGTATATGTCATCCTTTCCTTTAAAAATAGTAGAAGCGACACTCTTGTCGCTTGAACTTTCGTATTTCATAGACCTTGCGCAAGCGACAAGAGTGTCGCTTCTACTATTTTTCATTGCATTCCCAATGAATGATGGTTCTTCCTTAAGTGTACCGAAGGTTATAACACCAATAGCAATCATAATAGCTGCAATACCAAATAGTAAAGCAAAGTTAGTTGGATATGAGATGTGTTCAAGAACAGGATTAATAATTAGAAACCCAGCCAGAATACTGACCAAACCACCAAGAAAAACACGCCAGCCGAAGAATTTACCCCGCCCTGGAGTGCCGGGTTTACCTATAGTGGGAACACTTTTACCGATAATATCGAGGAATACTACACCAGCCAAGCCTCCTGAAATCGAATGACATGTGAATAAAACGAGAAAGGAAATCAACAGTAAATCACCATGCCTACCACCTAAGATAAGTGTTAAAACAGCTATACAAGCGATTGAAATCACTCTGAACACACCCATCAGATTGTACCAAGGCAGCCTGTATTTTAGTCTGGCAATGATACCGGCGCCAAATAATTGTGGCAGGAACCATCCTGAAATAAAAATCGAAGACCCGATACCGATTAACCAATTCCGATCTGTAAGTGTAGACAGATACAATGGCAGCACCGTAGCCGGTCCGATCAAAGCCAAAGCCAGTCTGAAAAAGAGACCGTTTAGTATACCCCGTCGATAAGCTTGATTTACTGTAGTGGTTGTTTGACTATTAATTTCTTTTTTAATCCTTTACTTTCATGCTTTTATACTTTTTCACTTCTTGCTGCAAACAACGATTGCCATCCCGCTTGAACCGGCATTGCCGAATAGACCTTCCAACCCGTTCGTTCTAACGTTTGCAGGATTTCGATATCAGATCGAGGGTAAACACCTAATCCGATAGTTTTTCTAATGATATTGGGAACTATAGGGGGTGAACTTGAGAATAGTATCTTACCGTTTTCACTGACAACTTCCCTTAATACTGTAAAAAACTGACTAATATCTTCAAGATATTCCGTTAATCCTAACGCCACAACGCAATCAACAGAATTTTCCTTGAAAGGCGGATGACATGCATCTGCGATTACTTTCGGTAAATCATTATTATCTTTACTAAAACATCGTGTTATATCGAGTAAAAACAATTTACCGGGTGGTTCCACAAGATTCCAGAATCCGCCTTTACCAGCGCCAAGATCAACAGTCCACCCTTTGAAAGGAGCAAAATGTTCATTCCATAATTGCGCCGCCGCCTTCCATTCGGATCGTAATATTGAGCGGTGTGATTTATATATTAGGTTCTTGGTAGGCAATAAAATCCTGATTAATAAGTTCAGAGTTCAAGCTTTAGCTTGTCTTCTTAGTTCAGAGTTCAAGCTTTAGCTTGTCTTCTTAGTTCAGAGTTCAAGCTTTAGCTTGTCTTCTTAGTTCAGAGTCCAAGCTTTAGCTTGTCTTCTTAGTTCAGAGTCCAAGCTTTAGCTTGTCTTCTTAGTTCAGAGTCCAAGCTTTAGCTTGTCTTCTT
>JAVCDD010000024.1 GCA_030765125.1 Candidatus Hatepunaea meridiana | reverse complement strand
TGGTTTTTATAATTGTTTGAAACATTAAAAGTTCCGCGTAGGGGCCGATTTATCGAGCCCTTTTGCATAAGTAGAAGGGGCTCAATAAATTGGCCCCTACGCGGAATTCGCACTTAACAAAGTAATGTTAACACCTGACACAACAAGTATATTACATATTATAGTATAATAATTGCTTTAAAACAAGTTGCATTAAGTATATATTTTGGTATTCAGCAAAGAAATCGTGTAAGTAGGTTGGGCACTCCTGTCCGACCACTACCGAGTCAGACAAGAGTGTCTGACCTACTGATTACGACAGGAGATAGATTTATATTTCATTGTTTATATCAACTAACTCATTTCCACTTGCCATAAGGAATAATTCTTGCTATATTATTTACAGGCAAAGAAATCATGTATCGGTTGCGAGACCAATTTCAAAGGTAAGCGCATGTAGGTGAGGCGGACATTATCTCACTATCTTCCAATACCTTCTATCATTAATTAACACCCTATTTTGTGCAATCGGTGCATTGCTATGTTGATATTTGCTTTGTAAGCACTCTTTTTCGCTATGGAATAATGTTTAGGTTTTGTATAATTATGGAGGATGTATGCACCCCAAGGTTAGCGCCGGACATCTCTGTCTAATTCCTGTATTATTATTTGTTATTCTTTTTTCAAGCACAGGTTGTGATGACGAGACCATTTCCAATCCCCAGGAACCACCTAACTACACACTGACCTTCAATGGTCTGCCAGACAGCCTGACTGCTCCGGAAGGCGTCACCCGGCAAATCCCCTTTATTCTAACAATCAAGGATGAACGGAACAATCCTGTATCTGACGTTGCAGTAGAGTTCTCCGTTCCGATTGGCGAAGGTCAAATCAATCCCACACAAGTTGAAACCAATGCAAGCGGTATTATAGAGGAGGATCTATACGTCACAATGACGAAGGACGTGGATCTGCTTCAAGTATCTGCCTGGTACGATGGAGGCGTTTCTTCAACTGCCATCGAACTCGTTGCTATAAACCGCCCCGCCAGGATGCTCCTGCTTGCCGATGCCACCCGGTTGGTTGTTCCCGATGAAACCAATGGTGAAATAACATTAACAGCCGTAGTAACGGACATAGACGGAGTTTGCATTCCCGGTATACGGTTGAGCACAGAGATCGTTCCAATCGAAGAGGGTGGCGAAATATTCGGTTCGCTCAATCAACCGGATCCGACAGATGATAACGGACAGTCGGAATTCGTCTTCAGTTCGTATGGTGGATTCGGCAGCCAGATTATACGCTGCTCGGTAGTCCCCGAAGACGGAGGTTCCGATGAAACCGTTGCAGAACTACAGATTGATGTTCAAAGCATCAGACAACGGATAGCTCGCTTCCGGTTCTGGTCAAGCAGTCGTTTTATCGAAATTGAAAGCGGTAATGAAGTAATCGTTGAGCTATTTGCTTCGGTTACTGACGTTGATACTATCGGCATACCGGATCTACGCATCAATTTCAGCGCCGGTTTTGGTCGTATTACCAGAACAGCGCTCACCGACAGCAGTGGGATGGTCTATGCTTCTTACAGTTTGCGAGCGGAAGATATGCCGGATGAATATACAAACTGCGTTACGATTACAGCAGAAATTCCCGGAACGGAGTGGAGCGAAGAACTGTTTATCGGTATTAGTCGACCGGATATAGGAGCCGACCTGATCTTAGAGGTCGGAGGCGATTCTATTTTTTGTGGTTTTATTTATGCAGATAACGGAATAAGTATAGCAAAATTATTGGCGGTATTCAAAGGCAGCAATGGTAGAGGTATTCCCGGTAGAGAGATAACTTTCACTACTACGCATGGATTAATATCTCAAAGCGCAATTACAAACGAATGGGGAACTGCTGAAGCGGTCTTTACCGACTCTGGAGTTCCATCTTATGATGATGAAGGTGATTTAATCCCCGCGACAATCATCGCTCGTTATATACCTTGGAATCTTTCAGCCAGCCTTGCTATTACCATCCGGGAACTGCCGCCGGTTACTCGCATATCATTGATTGCAGCAGATGAACAAATGTCAGCCGGCAGCCGTGACTCTTTACATATTATCGCCACCTGCTTTTTAGCTAATCATCGTCTTGCTATTCCGGGAATCGTTGTTCATTTTGAGACTAACAATGGACATTTTACTGATGAAGTTGTTGTGATAACTGGAGTATATGGTAAAGCGGAATCCTGTTACATACCCGGTCTAAGAGCGGGTGAAGCAACATCACGGGTTTATGTTGTAAATGCAGATTCGAGTATTTGTAGTATTGAATTCACAACCCTTATAATTGCAGGACCACCCAGCTGCATAAGCGTAACTGCCGTCCCCGAAACTCTATCCGTAAATAATTTAAATGATTATTCAACAATTACGGCTATTGTTGTCGATGAGTATGACAATCCTGTAGAAGGCGTTTTGGTAACTTTTGAGACCACTAACGGCACACTAAACGATTGTTCCGTCACTACTAACGAAAACGGCGAGGCAATAACTCAACTCAGCCCCGGATTTGGCAGCCAAGCGACGATAACCGCAACGGTTAATACTCGTGAAGGCAGCATTTCCGGATCAACAACCGTTTATTTCATCGCTGGTGAACCTCATTCGATAGAACTAATTGCTGAAGTGAGAGAAGATACAATGGGAACTGGGGGGATTGTAGGTCCATCAATTTTATACGCTACTGTTTATGATGTTTACGGTAACCCGGTAAATAGACAGATGTGGATAGTTTTCGATCTTATTAACGAACCTCCGGTAGATGAAGGAGGATCCAGTATCAATGGTCGCGGTCGGTGCGATTCGGTTCTGACAAATAACGGAATGGCAACTGTAGAGATATATCGTGGCTTTCGATCGCGAATCTGCCTTGCCCGTGCATATACTTACCGAGATGAAGCCAGGACGGAATTTATAAGCGCGACTTGCCATATTGTTTTCACAATTGTTAGTCCGACTCGCATTTCACTGTCGGTTGATGAACGGGGTGAAGATCGTGATGGAGGAGTCTGGGCGCTTGAAGTATCCGCCATTGTAACTGATGATTTCGGTTGTCCAGCGCCTAACCGTATACCTGTGCAGTTTACTACCGATTCGGTTGCCACTATCGGCGCGGCACAAACCGGCAATGAGAATAGAGCGGGTTTATCAACCCCCGGCGTCGCTTACGCTACGATGCTCTACAACAGCCATAACACCTTCGATCCAGTGACCATAGTAGCTGAAATCAGGACTCAACAGCGGATAATCACTGCTGAACTGGAATTTATTCTACCACTCCAAGAGGGACAGATCAGCCTGAATATTGATCCGCGCAACTGGAATTTTGATGGCAATGATGACTTATGCAATATCAGCATAGAGGCGGATGTCAGGGACGGGCACGACGTATTGATATTAAATGCGCCGGTTCTGTATTCATCTACGCGCGCGCAGTACTTTTGGTATAATAGCGACAGATGGCGCTATTATCCGTTTTATCCTGAACCGGCAAGATGGCTTACGGGACAAGGACCTGTCTTCCTGCGCGGTGAAGAGAGTGATTTCTTTCTCGACCCAATTCGTCACGAGGTTGCTGTTCTGATTGAGTGTCATATTGATGGACAGATAGATGTATCTACAGAAAGATTTATCATTATTACACGAGAGTAGTAGACGCGACACTCTTGTCGCGTGGTTTTTTTTTATCCGCAGATTACGCAGATATTTTTGTATTGTCATCACGAACCATGAAATTACGGAATCACAACATTACAACATCACAACATTACGCCATTAAAATGAATAAACACTTACGAAATTATAATCTCTTAATCGTAGTTTTCGTCATAATCACGATAATTATGTCTCGATTGGATGCAGGACTGCTGTATTCCTCAGTTTATCAGCGAGATACTGAAGATAATTATGTCTCACTTCCGCCCGGTTCATATTGGGGGAATCTGCATAGTAATGATTATTTTTACTTTGCTAATCCGATAGACACTATTTGTGGTATCATTTCCTCTGCGCAGAGTCGTTTCCTGTTCGGTGGTGAAATGAGTCAGGAAGATTTGCACTTGAGACAACCGCCTCGCTTTAATGTGCCCCCGATATTAAGCTATATTAGAGCCAACAGGCTGAGAGCGAGTGCTCGCCCCATGATAAGCAGTCGGAACGGACGGTATATGACGCGTGTCTGGTTACGTGGTAATCAAGGAATAATTGCTTACCAATACGAATTGGGAACTGAACCGCCGCCTCTATACGGTAACGTTGATGATCTAATAAATCCTATGAGAATACATACACCTTGTTGGGGCGCTATTTTTGTAGATGGGCAGGCAGAGGTGTATGGACAAGTTTTCGGGAGTCTTACATTAGGATCGTCCGGAGATATGTGGCTGGTAGATGATATTTATTACACAGGCGCTAGACGAGCTGACGGTGATTTCGATGAAAGGGGAATGTCTCATTGCCTCGGGCTCATTTCAGAAGCGGATATTATTATCAAGAATAATTGGTATAACGGTAGAGAGAATGGCTTTAGTCTGTATAGTCCTCAATCAATAGATCATCATTCTATTACCATAACCGCTGCATTGGGCGCGTTAAACGGTTCGCTCAAATTCCAACACACCAATGCTGATTGGGAAGCCTATCAAGGACCGAGTCCTGACGAAAGAGGCATTATTCATTTGAAAGGTATGTTATTTCAATACCGCGCGGCGCCGCTTTACAATGAAAATCATAATGGGACAGGTTATCATCGCATCAACTGGCAATACGATAACAGGTTTAATAACAGTCTCCCGCCCTTTTTCGACCTGTTATCAAATGGCTACATCGGTGGAAATATCAAGTATCTCAACATTAGATATAACGTAATAGTCCTTGACCATACTGAATGTACAGGAATGCGGGTATGGCCAGGCATCGAAATACAATTCCAATCATTTTACGACATTCTTGTTGAAGAAAAACTCGAGATCAACGGAACTGAAGACGAGCCGGTGCGATTTACGCGATCCGAAAGATTCTTGCAGCGATTACCAGCCTCGGTAACCGTTGACTATGGCATCAGTCCCAAGGTTACGGTTTACAATGCAATCTTTGAAGAGGGTATTAATGTCAACTTCAATGCCGATTCCATCCGAATTGATAATTGCAACTTCTATGGTGAAGTAACTCTCCGCGGTCGTTATATCGAGGTTAAAAACTCAACGTTTTCAGAAGGAATTACACTCAACGGTTGGGGCAACTTCACCTTTGATCACAACCTTGTTGAGGGAGGTCTTATCATTGACGGAAATCCGCGCAGCGCCAGGATTACAAACAACACTATCGTCAACCCTGACGGCGACGGTGTATTCCTCGATTCATACCGCTCCGCGGAACTCAACAGTAATATCATCGCATATTGCGAGCGAGGGATTGTCAAGGACAACTGGCACGATGTTGAATTGCTGTATAATAATGTATTCGGCAATCTGGATGGTGATTATATAGATTGTGAACCCGGTGAGGGTTCAATTTCACTAAATCCACGTTTCATAGATGCTAATCAGGGAGACTACCAGCTATCCTGGAATTCCCCCTGTATAGACGCAGGTGATCCTGATTTACCACACGATCCGGATGGAAGCAGAGCGGATATAGGCGCTTTCTATCGTGATAGAGGATTAACCGTTCCACAAGATGACGTTGAGTTGCCGGAAACCTGTTCAATAACAGCTTCACCTAATCCATTTAACAGTAGTTGTACCATAAGCTTTCGGGTAGAGCAAATGAATAAATTCCAGATTGTAATTTATGATTTATCAGGTAGGGAAGTTTTTTCAGATCGAGTATTCGCATCTTCATCAGATGCAACATATACAATCAAAGGTTCACAATTAGGTGGTGCTGGTATATATTTTGTAAGACTAATGACTGGAATTAGGCAGCAAACAATAAAGTTAATCTATCTGCCTTAAAAAGATTATTTTCCGCAGATTGCGCAGATTACGCAGATAATTTTGAACTATCATTACGAAACATAGGGATTGAAAGCATGAATTACAACATTACAACATTAAGAAATCACAATGAATAAACACTTACGACATTACCGACTTTTAGTCTTTATTTTCGTTATAATCTTGGCAACCACGACAGGATTACAAGCCGGTTTGCAGTATTTCTCTAACTATCAGACATCAGGATGGGATGAACCTGTTCCATTATTATCAGATACGTTTAATGGTGATGTTCACGTTAATGAATACATATATTTAAGATATCCCGTCCGTTTTAATGGAATAGTTTCCACAAGTCAGAATCGATTTATCTGGCAGGGAGTAATAAGAGACAGCGTTCACTTTCGATATGATCCGCTTTTTAATATGCCGTTGGGATTTATGCCCCGTTATGCAGAAGAAGCAAGAAGGTATGCACATCCGCGGATATCCAGTCAAGATGGCAGGTATATGACACGAGTCTGGTTAAGGGACGATTGTATAACTATTTATCAATATGAAATGGGTTCTGAACCGCCACCGCTTTACGGTGATCTTGGTGATGTATATAATGTACAAACTATACATTCATTCTGGAGGCGAATTTTTATTGATGGTCAAGCTGAAATCTATGGTCGGTTTAATGGTAATGCTACTATTGTAACTTCTGATGATATGTGGTTAGTGGACGATATTTGGTACATAGGAACCAACCGTGAGAACGGTGAAGGAAATGCTGCTTTCAGGAATAAGCTTGGACTAATATCAGAACAAGATATAATTATTAAGAACAATTCCTATAATGGTCGTAATAACGGTTATCATCGGTATGGTGAGCACGACATCGAACATCATTCTATTACTATTACGGCAGCCCTGTGTGCCTTAGGCGGTTCTTTCAAGATTGAGCAGACCAATTTTGAATGGGAACCTTATCAAGGACCCAGCCCGGATGAGCGAGGAACTATTCATTTGAGAGGAATGCTCGTTCAATGGCGTGCCTCACCGCTTCATTTCAGGAATCACGGCGGCACAGGTTATACCGTTGATTTTCAGTACGATGAAAATCTCGATATTTTTCTGCCACCGTTTTTTTATTGTCCAATTCAATTTATACAAGGTGATATAAGGTACTACACAATTAAAAATTTAGGAATCATAGCTGAAAATGCTGAATGCTGTTACTTGACTGCCTTGCCCGGCGCTCATTTGGAATTCCTTTCATTCGATACACTTACGATAAGCTCTAAATTCGATATATTCGGAACGGTAGCTAATCCAGTATTTATTCGTTGGCACGAGAGACCTGTCATTAGTCCACCCGCTAAGATAGTAATGAATTGGGAAAGAGGTGGTTGGCCCGATGCTGAAATGCGAAATGCTGTCTTTGAAAATGGAATACAACTCAATTTCGATGCTGATACAATTCTCATTGATAGCTGCCGGTTCGCTGATGAAGTAATACTGCGAGGTCGTTACGTCCAGATTAAGAACTCAACATTTTCCGAAGGAGTTACACTAAACGGATGGGGCAATATCGTCTTTGATCACAATCTTGTAGAGGGAACGCTAATAGTTGACGGTAACCCGCGTAGTATCAATATCATCAATAACACTATCATCAACCCGGATGGCGATGGTATATTCCTCGATTCATACCGCTCTGCTGAGCTCAACAGTAATATAATTGCATATTGTGAGCGTGGAATAGTCAAGGACAACTGGCACGATGTTGAACTTATTTATAACAATGTGTATAGTAACAGGGATGGTGATTATATAGACTGCGAACCCGGTGAGGCTTCAATTTCACTAAATCCATGCTTTATAGACATAGAAGAAGGTGATTACCAACTATCCTGGAATTCCACTTGCATAAATGCCGGTGATCCGGATTTACCACACGACCCGGATGGAAGCAGAGCGGATATAGGCGCTTTCTATCGTGATAGAGGATTGTCTGCTTTCGAAGAGATGGTAGAGTTGCCGGAAACCTGTTCAATAACAGCTTCACCTAATCCATTTAATAGTAGTTGTACCATAAGCTTTCAGGTGAGGCTAACGCGGGAATTCCAAATTAAGATATATGATTTATCCGGCAGAGAAGTATTTTCAGACCGGTTGTTCGCATCTTCAATAGATGCAACATATACAATCAAAGGATCGCAATTAGGTGGTGCGGGGATATATTTTGTAAGACTAATCACTGGAAATAAGCAGGAAACATTGAAAATAATCTATCTACCTTAAATTTATGAGATAGAAGTTCAGAGTGTGTGCTTCAGCGCGTGTTGGCTATATCCCTTATTCTAAAGACTATACGCGCTGAAGCGCGCACTCTTAACTAACTTCCAAACTGGATTCCCGTCTTCACGGGAATGACAGAAAGGGTTACTGGATTCCCGTCTTCACGGGAATGACAGAAAAAGTGCAATCAACAATTTAACAATTTAGCAATTTAACAATGAGACAATCAAACAATCATGAATAAAGTAATCCGTCTTTCAACACTATTCATTTCCATAGCTCTATTCATCCCGATGAGTTTAAGTGCAGGTTTATTATACCTCACAAATTTTCACACAAACCTTTATGATGAGCCTATTACGCTGCCGTCGGGTTCATACTATGGTCATATCCATAGCAATGACTATTTATATTTTGAATGCCCGATTGATACTATCTGCGGTATAATTACTTCCTGTCAGGATCGAATAACTTTTGGTAGGGGGATGGATTTGGGTGACCTGCACACGAGGTTTGATCCTCTTCTAAATATGCCGCCGATTTTAATGCCTCGCTCAGCCGCCTTATTAAGAGCCCATGCAAGACCCAGAATAAGCAGCCAGAATGGACGTTATATGACACGCATCTGGCTTAGAGGTAATGAAGGAATAATTGCATACCAATACGAATTGGGAACTGAACCGCCGTCTCTATACAGTAACGTTGATAATATAATCAATCCTATGAGACTTAGACCACCCGCTTGGGGAGCAATCTTTGTTGAAGGACAGGTTGAGATTTATGGACAGCTTACTGGATGCCTTGCTATCGGATCATCGGGAGATATGTGGCTGGTCGATGATATTTACTACACCGGAGTAGACCGCGCCACCGGTGATTTTATTGAAGATAGGAGGACTCCCCATCGTCTTACACTCATTTCAGAAAGGAATATTATAATCAAGGATAATTGGTACAATGGTAGAGCAAATGGTTATAACAGGTGTGATCCCGATGATACCGAGCATCACTCTATTACTATAACCGCAGCTCTATTAGCGCTTAATGAATCTTTTATGATCGAACATACTAATGGGGATTGGGAGGTTTATCAAGGACCAAGTCCGGATATGCGTGGAATCATTCATCTGAGAGGTATGATCGCACAATGGCGGGCAGGTTCGTTATGTAACAACAATCACGACGGAACCGGTTATCACGTGGATTTTCGATATGATTCAAGATTAGATTATGGATTTCCTTTCTCAATTTTACCCACTGTACATTTAATAGATGGTATATACTGGGACATTCGAGTTGCAGGTTTTGCATTAGTTATCAATTATTCCGAATGCAGACGAATAACGGTTTGGCCCGGAGCGGACATCCGCTTTCTATCGCACCATATTCTTCTCGTCAGAGAAAAACTTGAAATCCAGGGAACTGAAGAGCAACCTGTAACTGTCAGATGGCAGGATCGTTATCGCGGCGGTCAACCTGCTTCAATCAGAACTGATTATACCAACTTTTCTAAAGTGGATGTCAGTTACACATCCTTTGAAGAGGGTATAGACCTCGATTTCAATTCCGACTCTGTCCTGATAAACAACTGCACTTTCGCAGGTGAAGTATCAATCCGCGGTCGTTTGGTTGAAATCAGTAATTCAACATTTTTACAAGGTGTTACGCTAAACGGCTGGGGAAATATTATCTTCGATCACAATCTTGTAAAGGGAACAATAATAGTTGACGGTAATCCGCGTAGTATCAATATCATCAATAACACAATAATCAACCCGGAAGGTGATGGTGTATTCCTTGATTCATATCGCTCCGCCGAACTCAACAGCAATATTATTGCTTACTGCGACAGAGGAATCGTCAGGGATAATTGGAACGATGTTGAATTAAGATACAATGCTGTATTCGGCAATAGGGAAGGTGACTATATTAATTGCGAACCCGGTGAGGGTTCAATTTCACTAAATCCACGCTTCATAGACATAGAAGAAGGAAACTACCAGCTATCCTGGAATTCCCCCTGTATAGACGCCGGTGATCCGGACCTCCCGCTCGACCCGGATGGAAGCAGAGCGGATATTGGTGCATTCTACCGTGATCGAGGATTGACTGTTCCTGAAAAGATAGTTGATTTGCCGGAAGCCTGTTCAATAACAGCTTCACCTAATCCGTTTAATAGTAGTTGTACCATAAGCTTCCGGGTGGAACTATCGAGTGAATTCCAGATTAATATATATAATTTATCCGGAAGGGAAATCTTTACTGATCGAGCATTATCATCTTCGTCAAATGCAAAATACATAATCAAAGGTTCTCAATTAGGTGGTGCAGGGATATATTTTGTCAGATTAATAACCGGAAATATGCAGGAAACACTGAAAATAATCTATTTACCTTAAATCATGAAATTCAAGTTCAGAGTGCGCGCTTCAGCGCGTGTTGATTATATCCCTTAATCGATTATGCCTTTAGCTCAGCAATGTATAAACTTAATAACACTGGAGTAGCGAAGCTTGCTGCGCGTCCACTTAATAATACCAGAGTAGCGCAGCTTGCTGCGTTCTTGCACGGTGGCGCATGCGTGTCTGCTTGCGAGCGCG
>JAVCDD010000162.1 GCA_030765125.1 Candidatus Hatepunaea meridiana | reverse complement strand
TGGCGGTGCTGGAATCAAAGCGCCATAAGCTGGAGGCTGCAGGCGCAAAGAAAATCGAGATCAGAAGGTTGATCGATCAGGCAGTTGAGTTGGCAAGTGAGTTTAAGACAGCGTTTGCTGAAGGAACGATTGAGGAGAAGAGGTTGTTCCTGCGGGTTTTTCTGAGAAGGATCGAGCTCGATCCGGTGGCAGTCAAAGGACAAGCAACGTTTATTCTGCTGCCGGGAAGTGAGAAGACCGTTCTGAAGATTTCTACTTCTGGTGAAAGTGAATTAAGTCAGACATGTAATATTCATTTCGATTAATAAAAACAGGGAGTGACCTTGCAGCTACTCCCTGTCAATCACCATCTTCAGTATAATCGGTTACTAAAGGTGTTTAACGCAGTAATGTGAATTTCATAGTCTTATTAAAAGTTCCGGCTTCTATCTTGTAGTAGTAAACTCCGCTTGAACACAAGCTGCCGTCAAATACTACCGAATGATATCCAGCCTGTTTTGTATTATCCAGAAGCGTTGTAACGAGACGTCCCAATAAATCATAGACCTGAATCTTAACATCGTTCTTCTCCGGAAGACCAAATTTGATGACAGAAGTTGAATTGAAAGGATTCGGATATGCCTGATAGAGGATATACTCAGTAGGAATGGGTATAAACTTTGAATTACCCTCTTCATCAAGCATCTCAAGAAGTTCGTCAATCATATTCGGAATGTCATCTGTAGCAACGTTATTAACGTTAAAATCACCCATTTCACAAACAAGGAGGTAATCAATCACCGCCATTATTGAGTCGTTTCGACAATCCACATTCTGACTCCTTCTAAGATACTCAGCAGCAGCATCCTCATAATTACCCACTTCCGTCAGGCAGTTAGTAGCAAATCTATGTGCTGTAAGTGCAACCAGGCGATCTTCAGAATTATCTGCCAGATTCTGTAAATGTTCTCTTAACTCGCTCAAATCAGAACCGGTTTTTAAATAGCAGCCCGTTAGATAGTGAATGGAGTTAATAACATCGGCAATACCATCACCCATTGCTCGTCTGAAATATGGCATAGCTGCACTATATTCGCCTGCTTCCCATTGAGCAATTGCAAGATCCCAATTGGATACGTCATCAATTTCATTTTCTGATTCTGGCGAGATATCAAAGACTTCTTCAAAACTTTTAGGTGGAGCTAATTCAGTCCACCTGAAATCTGTGCTTTCAACACCGGGCTGTCCCCAATAATTATTTTCGGCATCGAGTACAGTGGAGTTTGAATTAATAACCCTATATATCATAGCGCCAACCTGCGTAATTTCACCGTCATAGATGTTATTGTAGTTAATATGCGGAACTGAAGTTAGAGATAAATAAATCTCCGCTCCTGAAGCGCCTGTCTGTTCGCCACTCCCATTGGAATAAATCGAGTTTGGGTGTGGTCCGCTAACGAAATAAGTGTTCATATCGGGCGAAGAATAATAACAGGTAACCCCAACGTTATTATCGTATATTTCGCAGTTCTTAATCTCAGGCGAAGAATAATAGAGTCGAACACCACAATAATATTGCGAAGAACCTGCACTCCCGTTATCATTACAAGTATTTCCATCCAGGATGACCTTACCGGAAGAACAGGAAGATAGTCTTATCCCTGAATTTGGGTTATCCTCGCACACGTTGTTGGTAATATTGGCATAAGAGTTTAACAATCTAATGCCCCACCTACAGTCGGAAACAGTGCAGTTTTCAATCTCTATAATATCTTCCGATGACGTTTGTGAAGTAAGTAAGATACCATAGTATCCATCGGTAATTTCACAATACTTTATGCTGGAATGGTTTGGTTCATCTGAACTATTGAAACGAATACCGTCCCATTCTTCACCACCGTCTTTAGCTTCAAATACGATGGGCGATTCAGATGTGCCATCAGCAATGAGACAACCACCTTCCGCGATATACAGCCCCGCGTTATCTTCAAATCTTACTGTTACTCCCGGCTCAATCGTAAGGGTTTCACCGTCAGCGACCGTAATATCAGCTGTCACAGTCACATCAGTGAACCAATGGCCAGCTGAAAATGCATTATATGGCAGGTGGAGCGTAGGATCACCAAAGAGCATAAATGCATCGATCAAAGGCGCTCCGGGTTGATCATCCCATTCGTCATGCAATACAGCTTTTAGTTCCTCTGTAAGCTGACCGAACTCCGTTATCGAATTCTGAAAGATCAACTCATTAGCTTTTACAACTCCGTCGTCGCAGTGTTGTGGTACTGTCCACCAATTCGGTGCAATTGCGCCGATTATTCCGGCGTCATCCATGACCATCCATTGCTCTATGACACAAGTATCCTCCTGATCATCATCTCCATTCCAATAGTCAAACGAGCCCAGATCGCAAGTAAAACCGAGAATGAACGGATACTCTCCTTCGTTGCTAAAATCCTCGAATGGATCTTCACCTGGATCGGGTTTTTTGCCATAATACATTTCCACGAACATCCCCGGCAAACCCCCAGTCCCTCCGGCTGTGATTACACCGCGACCCGCGTTAAACATTGTTTCGAGGGAGTCCTGGCGGATATACCAAGGATTTTTACCGCCAAGGAAGGAATTATTGGTTGAATACTTGAAGTTTTGGTTAATGATATTTGTGACACTAATATTCAAGGCTTCCACATACGCATCCTCCAACCAGGCATCAAAGAAATCTGGCGATATGTTATTACATGGGTAATAGATGTCGCCTTGAAGAAAAACAACTGTTTTTGCCCATTCTGGATTATTAAGTGCATAGTACTCAACACACTTATCCATATAATTTTCAATTTCCGAGATGGACTCAGCCGGAACACGTCCAACTCGACAGTCATCGAACGATGCACCATATTCAGAGTCATTCCAGATTGGTACATCACCCAAACGAGAGAATTCAGCGTCGATGATATCGCCGTAAAGTGGCACAAAATTCCCTTCATCTACGTCAGAGTCCGATACAGTCCAATCCGGGAACTCCGGATCATACAACCCATTAATATATGGGCGCATAAACGCTGATCGATGGGCGTCACCAATTATGAGGATGTATTGAAGGTCTACACAATTTGCTTCAATCCATGTAAGCAATTCGTCCTTGTCTATACCATCTGCAATGTCATGGCAAAAGACGTCGATTCCCTGAGCATCCTTCACTGAGAGAAAGTCAGCCTCCCAACCTGCATCTCTGAGATCGTCGTGTGTGACAATAAGCATTTCAGCATCTTCAGCATTATTCACGAATTCCGGCTGAGCGAAAAGCGCTGGAGCGATGAGGAGGATAAATACAACGAGGATTATAATCGATTTCATTATGTTACTCCTTATTTGGATGTGCTTGTTGATTGGTCTCTGGAAGTAGAAACCTTCTGATTAACTTGGGCTCCAAGAGGCAGGCACCTCGACTGGGCTAACGAGAAGCGATCCTTGAAACAGGCTTCTGTGTCAAAATTATTTTGATTGGCACGGGTATTTATACGAGATAAGGTGGTGTAGTCCCTTTGACGATTAGTACCCATTCCGGTAAGGTAGACACCAGCTCCCGGATTATTTTCGTTATTGTCAAGACAGTCATTTCGAATAATAAAGGTCCGCCAATAGGGCTCACCATTGACTGGTTTGAAATAGTAGCAGATTATATCACCTGCACGTACTATGTCAAGTGTTGAATCTACAGGAACATCGAGCTGTATTACATTGCACCAGTCCGCCATCGTTCGTAACACCTCGTCAATGGTGCCGGTTTCATTCCTCCTTGCAACGACATTATGCTGACTACCTCCTTGCCCTACATAAGCATCAGGGAAAGTAGTTAAGTGCCCCCATTCGCTGAGTGGTCCGTAAATTGCATCACCATTAATCCATTGATGAACATCCTCCTCAGTGCAATCGTCATTACCCTGGCAAAGCTGGATGCCTGCGTTATTTATAACATGTGATAACCAGACATCATGGTAATTACGATCCATTTGAAGCCCATCATCATCATATTGACTTCTGTAATAAGTAGGTATCCAATCCGCTACATGCCTTGCCCATATTCCGCTAGGACTAATAAATTCAACTGCTACACCGGGATTGTAAGGTGTAGCTCTCTCTGTTCCTAAAATTTGATCTACATGTCGATAATCCCCAACCGCAGCGGTTGCATTAAGCTGAACCTGAACGAAATATTCAGCCATATCTCGGACGTCATTCTCGATTGTTGAGTTTTCTGCCATATCTTCGAGGTCTTCCTCGGCATCTGCATTGCCATTAGCTGCCAGACTAATTAACCTATTCATTGCGTGGTGGCGGACTACAGGCGAGGAGCTTTCTAAAGCCTTCTCAATATCCTCGACAACATTAGACTCGTTTGCATTGAAGACTACATTAATTGCCATCAATTGAGTGCTTGTTACGGCAATGCCTGTTGTGCTTAAATCAAGAATTTCAATGGAAGCATCAAGCAATTCTGTGGCGGTAGCATCTCTCGAATCATAATAGGATGCCGCGAGAAACTTAGCTTGAGTATCACCGGTGCTTATTATAGCAGCAATATCTGATTCAAGGGAAGCCCAGGATACTGAATCGAGCGAGGTGAACGCCAGATTATTCAAAAGGATGGGTTTGGCGGTTGTTGGATTAGCGCCAATCCGATATGATGCAGCAAACGTCCGCACTTCATCAGCGTAATTGCTGGACAGGTGAGTTTCAAGAATTGTGTTGAGCGAGCTGATTCCAAGCTCAAGGCAGAATCTTAGCACTGTAAGACGAGACTCGCTCCCAAGATTCGCTGTAGTCATATTCAGAATACTCTCAAGATTGGTCTTGAAGTAATCCGGATCCGCTGTGACGATTGATTTCAGACCTATATAGACTCCACTACTATATTCTTCGAACAGTGTAGTTCTATGATAGAAAACCTCTGCCCAGTAGGAGTCATCTGTGTAACTATAATCATCCTGCCAGTCAGAGAGAGCGTCATTGAGATCATCCACTGTCAATGTGCAGAAAGCCGGTCTCGGCAACAGAACCGCAATCATCGCGATGAGAAGGGTAAGGACGAATAGTCTATCCTTCGGAACGGTAAGAATTCTCTTCATTTTGGTCCTCTTCGTTAATTGATGTATTGGCCTATTTATGTGTTGGCCGTATTATGTGTTGGCCGTATTATGTGTTGAGTCAAACGTATAAACCAATTATTCTTCAGCGAATAAAACTAACCTTTGCAGTAAGCTGTCCTCGCGGACTCCGGACGTTTACCAAATAAAATCCGCTGGGAAGTATTGTACTGGTTATGCTCTGAGCCTTCCAGTTGAATATTCCATTCCCTGCGAAAGTGGTCTCGTCTATGCTGGAATACCAGACACGCCTGCCTAAAAGGTCGCTTATAATGATCTCACCTGAAGTTATTCGTGCATTGGGAATAGAAATACTAACTGTGGCATTGAAAGGATTAGGAAAAGCGGCAATTCTCATCTCGTTGGGCGCGGTATCTCCGGATTCGGATATCCGAACAGACAGGGCGTCTTCAGAGTAGAACTTGATGCTGTGATGATTGGCACCTATTAGACTGCTGTTGTGTATATAATACCTAGTGGATCTATCTTCACACTCCCCAACTGTTCGCAGAATTCCATCTTCGTCGAGATGTCGAGCCAATAGCCTGTTCCTCGCCGCATTGTTATAGAAGACTATTGAACCAGCGACTCCCATTCTCTTTGTGCCTGACTCATAAATGTCGCTATTCGACGCTTCAGTTAGATTGGTTGGATCGGACAGGTCTATAACACGACATCTGTAACCTGCATCTCTTGTAAATTGGGAAAGAACAAAGTACTGCCCGCAGATCCCGCCAAACGATCCGGTATTGGATGTGGGACCGAATGAACCTAAAACTTCGGGATCAGAGGGATTATCATAGGAGATGACGTTGAGATAGGGATCAAATCCACCGTCAGATCTATTGACTACAATGCAATTCTGATATGGTTGCATCCCCTCAAAATAATAATAATCGCCATATAATACACTTATTAATTCAGGGTGTCCAGGACGTGCAAGACTATAGGCGAACAACCCATGACCTGAAGCGAGAATCAATACATCATCGAGTAATGCAGACTTGTTCCAGTAAGTACGGTCATCCGTAGTATCTCTTAAAGCTCCGTACCTGACTGGATGCTCTGCATCACGACAATCCAGTATCGTCGTGCTGCTGCCACCGGTACTGTATATGAAGCCGTTATGGTAAACCATATCACCCAGGTAATGCCCTGCGTCCAGTGAATCCACTATTTCGGTGTTTACCGGCGGCGTGAACCGGATCGTGAACAGCCAGTTCTTTTTGGCTGCATAGATGTAATCGTCGTTAAATGCAAGATATTCAGCTCCGCGATTCGTGTGAACTTCGCCATATTGAAAAAGAGTATCCTGATTTGTCAAGTTCCAGGCTTCTACACCTGGATGATCGAACATAACAAGGTAAGTCGTATCCCCTGCGGTCTCACCTGCACAGGTGTAATAGTTATCTCCCGGATATCCCAGTTCGCGGGCACTGCCGAGGAATTCGGGCTCTTCGGGATTTTCCAGCGAAAATATCAAGGGATCCCAGCCCAGCATCCATAGGCGATCCGAAATGATGGTCGGATTTTTTCCAGACAGCAAATTAGAGTTAAAAACATCCACGATTTCAGGATTATCGGGTTCTTCGAGCGAAATGGTAAGCAACCGACCGGACCCCCTATATAACTGCTGAAGGTATATATCTCGACCCCAAAGCAACGAACCACGATCCTCACCCCCTGTATCAATACTCCTTAAATAGTCTGGCATTTCAGGATCTTCCAACGAGTAAACGAACAGCCGGGTACCTCTGTTACCCTCGGTGGCGTACAGGTAATCTTCATATATGTGTACATGCCAGAGCCAGACTGCCGGCTGACCAACGGTCGCTATCAGCTCAGGCTGACGTGGATTTTCTATCGATACTACACTAACCCCATGACCGCGATACGCTAGATAGAGGTAGTGGTCGCGAACCTTGGGGACGTCGATGTAGTGATCAAAACTCAACTCTCCGAGTAATTCAGGATCACCCGGATTAGAAATGTTGAAAGTAGTTATTGTGCAAATGTTCATAGTCGCATCTCCAGCTGATACGATCAGGAGTGTATCAGCGATAACGACGCTATAAGCTCCTGGAAGATATATGTGCCGAATCAGGTGTATAGAATCGGATCTGGAAATGTTATAGACTTCAACACCAGCATGCGAGGCAGCGTATGCGAAAGCTTCATAAGTGGTTATATCACAATAAGTCCCACCGATCAATTCTTCATGAATCATATCAAAGGAATATGCATTGCTTGAAGTACACAGTAGGATATAAAATAGTACTACTTTGTACGGAATAACTCTTAGCATAACGCAAAAATGGAGATTATTTTGAAGATATTTATAAGGACCCAGCATTATCAGAATACCCGGAAATACCCAATTAACTGGATTTGATTTGAACAGATCATATGTCACTCTCTGGTTTTTGATTAGCTGTATTTATAATAATATTGAAACATTTTCGGTTAGCATCCAAGTAATTATTTACAACGACTAAACAAAAGATCTGACTACATACAACCTCCCGGTTGATAATATAAACAATATAAAGCAAAATGTCAAGGGTTGAGCTGCTCTCTAATAGGATATCATAAGTTATTTTCCTAAGCAAAGCGAAACCTCAACTCAGAACATTTGGTGCTTGTAATACAATCAAGTTTACTCCGATGTATTACGTTGGCAAACTGCTAAATACAGTATTCATTGTGCTTTAGTACTCAGGACAGCTACTTGAGGTGTTCTTATGCATTCAATATAATCAATCACTTACTCATATATTCAACATCGATAGATTTCAGTCTAAATGTCTTCATTATCGTTCATATCGGGGTGTGCATATCCTGCACGAATTTGCCCAAAATCAGCCAAAAAAGCAGAAGACCGGTCAATATGACTTGACCGGTCTTCTTTATCACCTGTAGCGGGGGCACGCTTAGGGGACATAAAGAAGACGACTCAATGTTGAGGATGTGCTTTTTAGCCTGATAATAGGGACTCCCGCAAAATGATAAAAGGAAAGAATGATATGAAAAATCTCGGAAGTCGCAGGTTCATTGCGAGTGAAATGCAAGATATTGATATACCAGTAGTTATGAATCATCAGTAGTGTCGTAGGTTCAATGCGGGTCTCTTGTTAACCACTTAGCACGCGGTTCGAGTCTTTCCCGGCTCCCCGAATGGGGCACACTTGATCAAAACAATTGGGTTAGTTACCTCACTGAAATTACACTGCCTCAATACCTCGGCAATGGCATGATTTTAAATCCGGAAAACACAATACTTGCTCTCTATCATTTCAAGGGGTAACTTCAAGAGAGCTCAAAGGGTAACTACGAAGTTACCTTTTGGAGGTAGAGGTAACTAAGAAATCTTTGGAGTTACCCCTATGAATTCATCTCAGATACTGAACATTTCCAGGAATATCATTTAACCCTTAATTTGCAGATTAATATTTGAGATATTATCGTGCAAATCAAAAATTAGCGTTTTGAATAATCGTTTTAATATACTTATTGAGTATGGTGCTAGCATAAAAGTGTTTGAAGCTTCAGGGATGTCGAACAGTCTTTTAACCGTCTTGATCGCACTCGCTTATCAGTGGACAAGAATGTCCGTACTCCTCTGGTGCGAAGCGGAATGACAAAATTGTGAACTGCTAATACTTTAGTAACTTACCTGATCTGTGTATCTATGAAACTACCCAGGTGCGAACTTCACCTTTCGATTACCATCCGCACCTGGAATTTGTTTTTTCGTCCGCTCTATGACGGACTGGAATAACGATCTGGTCAGGACCTATGCACGGAGACAGCATCCTTGAACACCGTCTTTCTGGCTGAAGCTTATGCATTTCCACGCGGGAGCATGGCAACGATATAAGTTCCTTCGTCGTGAACTCACAAGGCGGAAGCCCAAGTTGTTGTTCCGGTTCGACGGGTCGTTGTTGTTACGATTCGCCGATCGGCAGTTCTGGGCGTTGTTGTTCCAGCTACCACCACGGTTGACCCGGTTCGAGCCTTAACGATCGTAATTCCGTGTAAGTGAGAAAGTGTAAAAGTACGAAGTATAAAAGTAAGAAAGATTTCGAATGCAATACATCTTTCTCATTTCCTCACTTTCCCAATCTTTTTTACATTTTTTTGCTCGCTCAGTTAAGGGGATTAATCCCCTT
>JAVCDD010000068.1 GCA_030765125.1 Candidatus Hatepunaea meridiana | reverse complement strand
TTTCGTAATTATTTGAGACATCATAAGTTCCGCGTAGGGGCCGATTTATCGAGCCCCGTTGCATAAATTGAAGGGGCTCAATAAATTGGCCCCTACGCGAATCTCGCACTTAACAAAGTAATGCTAAAGCCAAAAGCCCAAAGTCTAATTATTAAATAAGAAACATTTGCCAATTTAAGATTGTCTTACTACCTTATAAGGTTAAGTAATTCCTTTTTCTTTAATAACTCTTTCAATTTGCGAGGTATTCTAGGATGGGTGAACCATCAATCCATATCCTGCTCGTCGAACATAATGAAGCTCACTTCGAATTGATCCGCCAGGCATACTCGTCCCGGAAAGACGACGTTCGTTTGACTGTAGCGGTAGACCTAAAAGAAGCTCGAAATATCCTTTTAGAAACATCGCCTGATATAGTCATTGCTGATTATCGGCTTAATGATGGCAAGGGCGCTGAACTACTGCGCAAATCAAATGGTAACTCTGACTATCCCATCATTATAATGGTTAATCAAGGTGATGAGCAAGCAATAGCAGACGTTATACAAGCCGGAGCATTTGATCACCTTGTGAAATCGGAAGATATATTATCGGACATACCACACATTGTATCGAGATCGCTACGTGAATGGGAAAATCTTAATAAACTGGGCGAAATTGAAAAGGAACTCAAAAAGAGTGTCGAAAAATGCAAGTTAATGGTTGAGAATACTTCGGAAGAAGCGCTGAAATTCAGTGAGGAGAAGTATAAGGCTGTAATAGAGCAGACCGCTGATAATATTTTCATTGTTGACCTGAAAACCAGGCGTTTAATTGATGCGAATACGGCGTTGCAGAAGCTATTAGGTTACACGCACGAGGAGATGCTTCAATTTAAACTCACCGACTTCATTGCACACCCACCTGATGATATAGAAGACAAGATTTCTAATATTGTAAAAGAAGGCAGCTATTTTATGCCGGAGCGCCTTTATCGCAAAAAGAATGATGAGTTAGTAGATGTAGAGGTAAGTGTAAATCTTATTTCATATAAAGATGGGAAAGCATTATGCGTAATTTCGCGTGATATTACTGAACGGAAGCTCTCTGAAGAAAAGTTATATGAAAGTGAAAAGCAATTGCGTGACTTTCTCGACAATGCTAACGATCTCATCCAGATGGTTGCCCCCGATGGTCGTTTTATTTACGTAAATAGCAGCTGGCTGGAGACTCTTGGTTATACAAGAGAAGAGTTAAAAGAACTCACACTTTTTGACATAATACATCCTGATAGTCTTAATCATTGCCAGGAATTGTTCCAAAAAATTATGACTGGGGAATCACTCGGTTTTATTGAAGCATTATTTGTCGCAAATGACGGTAGCGTAATAAACGTAGAGGGTTCGGTAAGCTGCCGGTTTGAAGATGGAAAACCTATTCACACTCGTGGAATATTCCGCGACGTTACTGCTCGCAGACAAGTAGAGGCTGAACTATTTGAAAGCGAGGAACGCTTCCGACTCCTGGCTGAGAACGTCCCCGGCGTTATCTATTTATGCAGGAATGACGAACGCTATACTATGTTGTACCTTAATGATTGGGTTGAAGTTGTTACAGGCTATCCAAAGGAGGACTTCCTGTCTGACAAGATAAGCTTCGTTGATCTCTATCATCCCGAAGATGCCGTTCAAATACCTCTTGACGTTGAAATCACCCTTACTAAACGTGAACCGTTTCATCTGGCTTATCGTATCAAGCACAAGAATGGTGAATGGCGATGGATAGAAGAGCATGGAACTGCGGTTTATGAGAAAGATGGTGATCAAGTAATGTTTCTGGAGGGCTTTCTGAGTGATATTACCGACCGCAGGCGCGCTGAGGAAGAACAATTCAAACTTATTGAACAGCTTCGACAAGCTCAAGAAATGGAATCGATTGGTCACCTCGCAAGTATGGTATCTCATGATTTTAATAACCTTTTAACGCCTATTATGGGTTATACTGATTTGGCTCTGCTAAAAATTCATCGCGAAGATCCTTTATTTAAAGATTTGAATGTGATTCAGGAAACTGCATTACGCGCCAAAGAATTGACACAGAAACTACTTGCTTTCAGCCGTAAGCAGGAGCTTGACATCAAAGAACTCAACATCGCAGAGCTGATTTCATCATTCAGGAAGATGTTGGACGGAGTGATAAGAGGAGATATTGAGGTTGTGGTCTGTTCTGATCCTTCACATGGCAGTGTCAACGCAGATCCAACCCAGATTGACCAAGTGCTTATGAACCTGGTCGTGAATGCACAGGATGCTATGCCCAAAGGCGGAAAATTGACAATTGAAACTGCAAATGTTATACTCGATGAAGGATTCGCAAAAATGCTTCCGAAAGTTCAACCGGGACGCTATGTTATGATTAGAGTCACTGATACAGGTCATGGAATGGATGCCAGGACAACACGTCTCGTCTTCGATCCGTTTTTCACTACTAAAGAACGAGGAAAAGGTACAGGATTGGGATTATCAACGGTTTATGGTATTGTCAAGCAGCATAATGGTTATATCTGGGTGGACAGCAAACCTGGGCAAGGTACATCGTTCAGAATATATCTTCCCCGAGTTGACCAAATCCCTGATATGATCACGGTGTTACCGAAATCGCGGATTGGTATATATGGTAATGAAACTATCCTGTTAGTTGAGCGTGATAAAAACGTACGCGAACTTGCCGTTAATATACTCGAAACGTATGGATACAAAGTTATTCAGGCAAAGGGAGCTGAAGAGGCAGTTAAGCTCGCTGAACAGTATAAACTTAGTATTCATTTGCTTTTAACCTGTGTAGTTATGCCAAAGATGAACGGTGTGGAATTATTTAATGAATTGGCTTCGGAATATCCTGAAATGAAAGTCCTTTATATGTCAGGTTATACCGATGAAGTAGTTGCACATTATGATGTTCTGGAAAAGGGAGTGCATCTCCTGAAAAAACCTTTCAGTATCATAGGATTGACGGAGAGAGTCAGGGAAGCTCTGAATGGTTAATCTACCTTTTGGGCGATTTATTCCTGGCGAGACGATTCTGCATCGGATTGACCCTCGTGTGAAATTATTAGGCGCTGCAGTTCTGATTACAACTGCACTCCTTGTGCAAAATTGGTGGGACTTGTTGGCGATAGTTGTATTTGCATCTATTACGGTTATTGCCGCACAGGTCGCATTCAGGGAATTATTACGAGACATTTTGACGCTTCGCTATCTGTATATAATTACTCTTGGACTGCACTGTTTCCTTGGGCAAGGCAGGACGCTAATTCAACTACCGATGGGACTTGGAATTACAGAGCAAGGGATATATCGCGGGTTGTTCTTTGCAGCTAAAATCGCTCTACTTACAACTTTCATTGGTTTTGTGATGCGTTCGACTCATCCAGCATCATTTACAGATTTATTCAAGGCAGGATACTCTGGAAGCAGTTTCATCAGGAAAGTAACAGCGCCGCTGGCATTGACTTTTGGAATTGCAATCAGGTTCTTGCCTCTTATCCTTGAAGAGACCGAACGAATCCGCTGGGCGCAGGTGAGCCGTGGATTTGATACTAAGGGAGGATTGATTAAGCGCGTGAAATCACTCAATGTTCTGATTATCCCCTTGATAAGTTCAAGCCTGAATCGTGTTGATAAGATCACTTTAGCAATGCAGGCGAGAGGGTTTCGCCTTGATGGAAAACGTACAATATATCAGAGTAATAGAATAGGTACAATTGACTACATAGCATTATTAATGGTAGCGGTAGTTGTCATAGTCGTTATATTTTAAATATGAATGATTCTGTTGAAATACTTCCCATTTTGTCATTCCTTCCCATTTTGTCATTCCCGCGAAGGCGGGAATCCAGTTTGAAGAGATTTAAATACTTGAAAACTCTGGATTCCCGCCTTCGCGGGAATGACAAAACAGGAAGGTAATTCTGTAATAATTGACTTCTTCAACAGAATCATGAATCAGCGAAGAATAAAGCTAAAAATTGAGTACGACGGAACGGATTTCAGCGGCTGGCAAAGGCAGCTAAATCAACGCACGATTCAGGAAGATATAGAACAAGCTCTTTCCAGCGTTCTTTGTGAGGACATTACTATTATCGGCGCCGGACGCACGGACGCGGGTGTTCACGCATTTGGTCAAGTTGCTCATTTCGCAACTGATAATATACTGCCTTACGAACGCATCCTGAAAGGTAGCAACAGCTTGTTGAAAAAGGACGTCAGGATATGGGATATTGAAGAGGTTCCAGCATCGTTTCATGCACGCTTCAGCGCAGTAAGTCGCAGTTATCGATACCGGTTGCTGAAACGCAATCATCCACTGCAACGCCGTTATACCTGGTATCCAAATTACAGTTGGGACGATAAACCGATAAAGGAAGCCCTTAGACTCCTGCCTGGCAGACATTCGTTCAAATCGTTCAGCCGCGCCAGACCGGACGAGGAAGAATATATTTGCGACGTCATTGAAGCAAGTTGGGACGAGAACGGTGATACTGCCAACTTTAACATAACCGCCGATAGGTTTATGCACAAGATGGTGCGAGGGTTGGTAGGGGCTTTGATTGATGTAGGACGAGGTTATTTAACGGTAGATGATTTTCAGGAGTTATTGGATAAACCGAAGAAAAATGGAGCCACAAAGGTAGCGCAAGCACGGGGATTGACGTTGGTTGAAGTGAAGTATTAGCATAAAGGAAATCAAGAGAGTAAAATGAAAAAACTAAAGAGGATTGAGGTTGAAGGTTTTAAATCTATACGAAAAATGGATTTGGAACTTGGCGATATTAATGTCCTGATTGGCGCAAATGGAGCGGGGAAGTCCAATCTGCTTTCGCTTTTTAAGATGTTAAACTCCATAGTTAAAGGTGAAATGCAACTATTCATCATACGCTTCGGCGGTGCAGATGCATTTCTTAACTATGGCAGTAATAATAATCCTGAAATGAATGTTGCATTGAATTTTGAATTAGAGAAGGGGCAATTACTATATAAAATGAAACTTGCTAATGCAGTGCCAGATACTCTTATATTTGAGACTGAAAACGGTTATTATAAACTCGGAACCAGTGAAAGCTTTTTAAATAATAGCAATAGCAAAGAATCAGCACTCAGTCAATTTTCAAAACCTACTGAAGTAATTAAAATTGCCAAACATATTTTCAAACAATTTCAAGTGTTTCAGTTTAACGACACTTCCGAAACAGCTTCAATCAGGAAACACATTTATATTAGAGATTACAATAATCTTCAATCTGATGCCAGGAACTTAGCTGCATTCTTATATATGCTTCAGGAAAGCAAACCGGATTATTACCAACGTATCATTTCTACGATTAAGCTTGCAGCGCCATTTTTTAAAGATTTCATCCTGAAGCCGGACCCTATAAACTCAAATATGATAATGCTGAATTGGAGGGAAATAAAATCGGATTATTTGTTTGGTCCGCACCAGTTACCGGACGGTTTGTTACGATTTATTGCTTTAACAACCTTGCTCCTTCAACCTGAGGAGTATCTCCCTGAAATAATTATTATTGATGAACCGGAATTAGGATTGCATCCGTATGCAATTGAAATATTAGGTGGTAGTTTGAAAAGTGTCTCTCATCATAGTCAAGTAATAATTGCAACGCAGTCGGTTAATCTTGTTGATCAATTTGAACCTGAAGATATTATTACAGTTGAACGTAAAAACGGTGAATCAGTATTCAATAGACCTGAAATGAAAAACCTCGAGGAATGGTTGGAAGATTATACACTAAGCGAACTGTGGGAAAAGAATGTATTAGGAGGAACACCATCAAGATGATAAGATTAAACTTCGTTGTAGAAGGAAAGACCGAACAAGCTTTTATTAGAGATGTTATTGCTCCTTATTTGAGTGAATACAGTATATTTGCTACTGCTCGATGTGTCGAAACTGGACGAAAAAAAAGTCGGATTTATAGAGGTGGAATAAGTAAATATGAGAAAGTCAGACGAGATATCATACGCTGGATAAGTCAGGAACAAAGCAGGAATGTGTTCTTCACCTGTATGTTTGATCTTTATAGGCTGCCTGATACTTTTCCAGGATACTCAGATGCCGTCAAATACAGCAATCCAAGCCAGCAAGCTTCTATTATTGAGGATTGCCTGTGCAAAGACATAGCGCATCCACGAGATCGATTTATTCCATATATCCAACTTTATGAATTTGAAGCTTTACTGTTCTCAAGTCCCAAAAGTATAGTAAGTCGTTTTCCCAGCCAAAGTTCTATAATCAATCAGATTATTGAAATCAACAACCAATTCGATACACCAGAACACATCAATTTGGATAATCCCCCATCAAAACGGTTAATATCGCTAATCCCTAACTACAATAAGGCTAAAGATGGAACTTCTATCACAAGCATTATCGGAATAGATACAATCCGTCAAGAATGCCCCCACTTCAACAATTGGATTAAAAAACTCGAATCCTTGAAATAAAACCGGCAGACAGGAATGTCTGCCCTACCCATAAATTAGTTAAAGGAAAATAATACAATGAAATTCTTCATTGACACAGCCAACATCGAAGCAATCAAGGAAGCCGCAGCATTTGGCATCCTTGATGGCGTTACAACTAACCCCTCGCTTGTTGCTAAAGAAGGCGGGGATTTTATCGAAATGCTGCACGAAATATGCGAGATCGTGGATGGTCCGATCTCAGCGGAAGTGACAGCGACCGAACATAAAGCTATGGTCGAGGAAGCAAAACCGCTGGCAGCCTTACACAAAAACATCGTCATCAAGATTCCGATGACGCGCGATGGTCTGAAAGCATGCGTAGAACTGGCAAAAGCCGGTATCAAAGTCAATATGACGCTGATATTCTCCGCGGCTCAAGCGCTGCTTTGCGCCAAAGCCGGCGCTGCTTATGTCAGCCCGTTCATAGGCAGGCTGGACGACATAAGCGCTTATGGAATGGATCTGGTCGAGGATATTGTCGAAATTTTCTCCAACTATGGTTATCCAACCGAAGTACTGGTCGCATCGATCAGGCATCCTATCCACGTGATAGAAGCTGCCAAGATCGGCGCAGACGTGGTAACAATCCCGCCTAAAGTCATAGATCAGTTATTCAAACATCCGTTGACCGATATTGGGCTCAAGAAGTTTCTGGATGATTGGGAAAAAGTGAAGAAATAATAGTTCAGAGTTCCCGCGATAACTCCGGAGTGCTCAAGCTTGCTTGTGCTTATCCAAAAGCTAATTCATAACAAAATAGTAGAAGCGACACTCTTGTCGCTTGAACTTTCGTATTTCAAAGACATTGCCCAAGCGACAAGAGTGTCGCTTCTACTATTTTATAGAAAAGGTTAATACTTGAAAACACTTGCCTATTACATAATCGGTGCGGTAATCGGAGTAATCCTCGCCTTCCTGTTCTGGTGGTCATTCCCGGATGCCCTGCAAGCAGATCGTTCGGAAAACACTCCACCAGATGCCGTTCAGATAAGCGAGGTTCAAACTCTGAACACCGCTATAACCGACAGCCGCCAAAACGCTATCACTAAAGCAGTCAAAGAGGTATCCCCCGCAGTTGTTGGAATCAACGTCATTTCAATCCGCGAATACCGTACGCGCAACCCGTTCTTTGATGATCCTTTTTTTCGCGGTATGTTCCCGGAACGGGTGTGGCGGCAGAAGGTCGAGAATCTCGGCAGTGGCTTTTTGATCGCACCTAACGGTTATATTTTTACAAACGAGCATGTCGTTCATCAGGCAACACAAATAATAGTAACGATGACCAATGCTGAGAAATATGAAGCAGAGATCATCGGTTTTGACTATGACAGCGATGTGGCGTTACTTAAGATCAAAGGTAAGAATTTCCCGTACATTCCTTTTGGTGATTCAGATGACATCCTGATTGGCGAATGGGCGATTGCGCTCGGCAACCCATTCGGACTGTTTGCTATTCATTCACAGCCATCGGTAACGGTTGGAGTAATATCAGCAATTGACCGCGATTTTGACCGTAACCGGGATGGAAAACTCTACAAGGATATGGTTCAAACTGACGCCTCGATCAATCGTGGCAATTCGGGAGGACCGCTGGTCAACTCGATGGGCAGGCTGATTGGTATGAACACGATGATATTTACCGAGTCAGGTGGAGGTTCCATTGGACTTGGCTTTGCCATACCATCTAACAAACTCAGGAATTTATACAATGAATTAAAGGAGCGTGGTTCATTAGACCGCGATTTCTGGACAGGTCTCCTCTTTCAGAATGTCAATCGCTTGATTGCTATGTCCTTACGACTACCGGAGATCAGCGGTGTTATTGTTACTGAAATAGAAAAGGGTAGTCCCGCGGATAAGGCAGGTTTGGAAGCAACTGACGTAATTATCACTGTAAATGACCGTAAAATCAATAGTTCAAACGATATTCAGAGTATTTTCCGGAATAGCGATCTGCGGGTTGGGGATGAAGTGAAGTTAGGTGTTATCAGAGGGGGAAAGACTGAAATGGTTATGATTAGGTTGGAGAAAAAGAAATAAACAAGATGATGATTACTAAAAAAAACAGAGTAACGTAGGCGTCCCTGCCTGCGATTCCTTACAATTACAACAACCATTCTCAGGCTGGGACGTCTACGCTACTCTGTTCGACCCTTTCAGGGTCGTTAGATATTTGCAGTCCGGTTCAGTGGGTTTCACCCACTGCTATTCATATTTTTCCCCTTCGGGGAATATGTAAATCAACGAATGTATACTACCTTTTGATATCTTACTTTATCTTCAACGGTTAAACTCAAATAATAAATCCCATTTACAAGCCCATACTTATCTGCATCCAGTAATGCGGTGTGTTGACCGGCATTATAATTTCCCTCAGCCAATCTTCCAATCTCTCGCCCGGATAGATTATGAACTGATATTATTATTTTTCCCGATTGATTAAGTTGGAAAGGAATTATTAAATGCGAATTAAACGGATTCGGATATGCTGGAAAAAGCTGAAAATCCTTCAGTTGAATTTCTTCCGCACTCGGCGCTGATGCTGGTATCGGCATTGAAAATTCCCGCCTCTCATCTGATCTTGTACTGAAATTTTCATTTCTGGCAACAACCCACCAATCTAAATAAATTTCTCTCTCTTCCACTCCAATACTTATATCGAGATCATTCAGCAGGCTGTCCATATCTAGAGTAAATTCAGTTTCTTCAATGTCCTCCTGGCTGGCGGTTCGATAGCCTTCGGTGTCCGTTTGAAATAGCAAATCATAGACAACGTCTTCATTGTTGATGTCAACGGATTCTTCCCACTCAAATGTCACCTCCCAATTACGACGACTGACCTCAAAGCCATCCTGTGGCGTTAATAGGTCAAACGGACGTGGTGCGTCAGCTTCAAGCCGGGTGATTTCAACGTTCTGCGTCTGAAGAACCTCGTGTTCCTCGTCTTGCACCCAGGCTAATACGAATAATTCATAGAACTCGTTATCCCGCCAACCGATATCGAATAATGACTCATACTCAAATGGCATCGGTTGATTTCTCATAATGTTGAATTCTTCACCAGAGCCGTCGGGGATCATATCAATCATATTACCGGTGAATCTTTGCTGACCGCTGGGAGCTTGGTAGTATACTTCGTGCTCACAAAGGGCAACGAAAAGTGTAAGACGCAGAAAACGGTTGTTGGAAGTGACGGTAGCGCACGTGTGTAAGGTATCATCGTGAACAAAAGCTTCCAACTCGATATATAGAGGGCTTTCTACATCCATCCGATCATCGATATAGTTACTGACATCGCGTCCGAGATTGGCGCTGTAGTGAATCCGATACCCATTGAAGAAAAAGGAAGGTACTCCAATGAATTGATCATAACCCAACCAAGACATTCGCGCCAGGCAATCGTCATCACCCGGCAGTTTGCGGATATAGTTCTCCCAGAACCATGGATCGCGATTATCGGGCCACCAGGTATGATACTGGATAATGACAAAATCCTCGTCATCGAGATCATTCTCCAGAGCATCTTGCGCATTTGGAATATACCGCGGACAAAGTGGACAGTAAGAGTTGGTGAATATCTCAGCGAGCAGTTTCCGCTCGTAAGCAACAGACTCGGTGTTCAGAAATGTTACTAAAAGGAAGAAAGCTGTCAAAGCTAAGAAAGACCACTTGATCAGTGGTGAAGATTTGATTTTACAATACATAATAAACCCAAGTAAAAAAAGTTTGCAAATTTACAAGTTAGCAAGTTAGCAAGCAACAATTGACAATCAATCGTGACAAGATACAATAAAACAGCTCATTCGTCAAGCCTTTTTTTCAGAATAAACGTTACAATTTCCGGAGCGGCGCCAATCCTCACCGGAGGACCCCACGTTCCAACACCGGAAGTCAGGTAAAAGTTCATCTTTCCAAGATGGGTTAAACCGGTTTTAACTCTGTAAGTCGCCTCGGCGATGTATTTAACGGGCCAGAGCTGTCCACCGTGAACATGCCCACAGAGCATTAAATCAACACCTGCTCTTTCAGCTTCCTTTACTCGTTTAGAGATAGGAGTGTGCAGTATCAGAATCACAGGTTGTTCTTTATCTGTGTCTTTCAATATTTCCGTCATTGCAATCTTCTTCTGCTTTTCCCGCCCATTCCCCGGATCGTCCAGCCCGACCAAGGTAGCAACACCTTCAATAGTAGCGATTTCATTTCTTAATACTCTAACACCGGCTTTTTGTATTAGCGCTTCAAATTCACTTACACCGGCATAAACCTCGTGATTGCCAGTAACAGCATACACTCCATCAGTGGACTCGATACCGGATAACGGTTCAATCATCCAGGGCATCCCATCAGCCGATTCATCAATCAGATCACCGGCAATAAGTACCAGATCGGGGGACAGCTCATTAATTTGTTCAACTATTCGCGTGAGCCGCTTTTCACCAACGATTACCCCCAGATGCAGATCCGCCAGCATAACAATCCGGTACTCATCTCGATCTTCGGAAAACTTGTCAAGTTCTATAGTATATTCCGGCATCGTAGGATAGAGCGATCTAACATGTCCGCCCACTAGCAAGAAAGTAATTATAACAACCGATCCAGCGAATATCATCCTGCCGGTTTGAAGCGGGTTGGCTATCATCCATCGAGGCAACCAACCTGTCGGCAAATCTATCAGTCTGACTATGTCAACGATTAGAGCGATCATCACACCGTAGGTCATTACCGCCAGATAGAATGATCCCATCCAGATGAGAAACACACCCATACTATTACCCGAACCCAGTATACGACCAAGTGGATAAGATAGAATTGCAATAATCAACAAAGCCCGCAAGACCCAAACCCAGCTATCGGAAGGCGAAGCAGCCTGCATAGTACGCCGGTACAGGTAGAAGTTAGCGCTGCCATAGATAAGGATGACGACTGTTATGAATATTATTAATGTTTTTAGGTTAGACATTATGAATGAAATTTTTCCAATTGTTAAATTGTCAAATTGCTAAATTGATAAACTGCTAAATTGTTTGATTGCTTGATTGTCTAATTGTTGGTTACGTTGTCAGGGTTTTCCGAATCCGGGAGAGTTACTATCTCCTCAAAAACATCATTTTAAACCGTAGAACTATTTTTAACAATTTAACAATTTAACAATTTAACAATACTATCTATTCAATTCCCCAAGCACGTCTTCCACTTCCAATCCCGCTGCCTCAACCGCTTCCCCCAAAGTCCCCCATATCGGCGCGCCGCATTGTATACAAATTACTCCCATTCTGGTCAGGATTGCAACTGAGTCGGGGTGTTTTTCAACTATATCCTCGACATACATATCGGCAGTTATTCGATCTTTCATTATTTTACCTTCCTTCTTAAACCAATACGCTCCAATTCACCTGATGTTGCCATTCCGGTTGCAAGCAACAACAATGGGAATATAATACTTATCGCGTAACCGACCCAACTTATCCCGAATTGCCGGGCAATTGCGCTTACAGCAAAAGTTAAAGCTCCTAACATGAACAAATGCGCCAGCCGTTTCCATTCCCACGAAATCGGGTAGTGGCGGTTGATATAGAAATAGAGCAGGATTGTCATTGATGAGTATGCCGTTACAGTTGCCCAGGCTGACGCCCACATCCCCCACTGCGGCACCAACGTCAGGTTCATAGTGACATTTATAACCGCTGCAATTCCGGTAATGAAGGGAATGGCGAGCATCTTCTTCTTGATATACACTCCCACCATAAAGACAGCGAATGCCCCGTTGAATATTTGCGCTAACAGCACTATCGGGAATATCCTTAACCCTTCCCAGTATTCCGGGGCAATCAATGAAGCCGTCCCGAAGAAATTAAATTTTGCCAGTGGTTCGACGAAAGCCGTCAACAACAGGTAGAGCCAGCAGGTAATCGCCATATAATAGGTCAGAACGCGGCTGTAGACCACACGCGCATCCGGTCTATCCGATATCTGCAGGAAGAACGGCTGCCAGGCAAACCGGAAACCCATCGCTACGATAGACAAAAACAACCCTAATTTATATCCGGCTGAATATATTCCAACCTCAGCGGCGCTTCTCAGGACAGATAGTATCCTGCGGTCAGCAAGTTCGATAGCCACCACAAACAGCGCATTCGGCACATTCGGCAGACCAAAGACAAGACACATTTTCAGTACAGCCCAATCAAAAACCGGTTTTAGTCTGCTTATAATCGTCGGTAGGCAGATTAATAATGTGACGCCGGCAGATATTGCGTTTGCTTCGAATATCCCCGGTATACCTCGTCCCATAAAGACTAAGAAAATAACCGTCAGGACTGCTTGAACAACAGCTCCGGAGAACTTTGCAGCCTGAAATAGCCACGCCTTGTTCTCGCCTCGCATCACTACCAGAGGAAATGCTGACAGGTTATCCAGAAAGACAATTGCCGCACAAAGGTGCATAATACGGATCATAAAAGGCTTGACCGGCTCGGAATCCAATACAAACAGTCTCAGCCAGAATTCATCCCAATACCAGAGCGCACCCGCCAACAGCATCGAAAAGAACAACATCCCCCAGAATACTGTGCTGAAGATTAGCTTGCGGCGTTTATTATCCTTCTCAAGCACATAATAACGCAAAAGCGCTATATCCTGTCCAAGACGAATAACCTCCATCATTACCGCAATCATTATATAACAGAGAGTTTGCACGCCGAATTGATCAGGAGGCAGGAAGTTGGTAAATACAGGCAAGAGTAAAAACGGCACGAGACGCGTCAATATATGTCCCAGACCATAAGTAAGTGTCTGTCCTGAAAGGCGTTTTATGAGGTTAAACATAAGATTTCATAAGATTGTAGTCGTGGTTGTCTCAACCGCGACAGTCGGGCTTGAGAACAAGTCCGACTAATGAGTGTAAAGTCAACTTTGCATAAGACCGATCACATTTCCTTCCGGGTCAAGAAACATAGCATAAGAACCTCCGTTTGGAAGGGTAATCGGTGGAACCATAATTTTACCGCCTGATTGTTCAATCAGGTTTATATGTTCTTTCAGATCATCTACTTGAATATAGAAAGTTACATAAGGTGGTACTTCGCCTTCACATTCGTTGATGCCGCCGTTAACTTCATTGTCAGCGTCGGTGTTTATCGTAGCGTAAGCTTCGTTTTTATCGTAACTGATGTTCCATCCAAACAACCTGGAGTAGAAATCCGAGAGCTTTTTAGCATCCCTACCGGCAATTTCGAAAAAAATTACTGGATTACCCATTTGACCTCCTTATTTGATGCCAATATAAAGATAATTCAGCAATAAAACAATCAAGCAATCAAGCAATAAAACAATGAATAGTATTTTACAAAGGAAACGTTATGCCAATGATCCTGTTTTTTCTACTTGTTTTTTTTGATATTATACGCAATTCAACTTGACAAAACAACTTAGATTGCTTAATTTAAAACAGTTAATTTTGTTTGTGAAGCATTTATTTTGCTTAGAGACTATTCTAAAGTTGTGTCAGGCATTACACCTGACACAACGAGCACTCGAAACTATGAAAAAGGAGATTATTATTATGAAATGTTCATTTACATTGATTCTGGCTGTACTGTTAATTGCAGCGCTCCCCAGTCTGCTCATCGGTCAGCCGGAAGTTGAGTGGCAGCGGTCTTACGGAGGAGTGGATCGTGATGTTTGTAAAGACCTCATCCAAACCAGTGATGGTGGTTATATGCTGGTTGGATTTGATATGTCATTTGGTGATGTCAGGCAGGATGCCTGGGCCGTGAAAACAGACGAGAACGGCGACAGCCTCTGGTCACGGGAATACGGTGGTGATCAGGGTAGCTATTTTTCCACTGTCATCCAGACAGAGGATGGAGGTTATCTCTTTGCCGGTCACTCGCGTGAATTCGGAAATGGAGAACTCTGGCTGTTGAAGACGGATGAAGATGGAGAGGAGGACTGGTCGGAAACTTATGATGGTTTGGTACTTCGCTTCCGCTCTATCAGGCAGACCGAGGATGGTTATTTCATACTGGGTTGCCGGAATGTTGGTGAGATCAACCAAAATGGTGAATTGCAGTGGTCGGATGAAATAACCGGAGAAGCTGCTCTTTACGGTACTTCAATTATCGAGACTGCTGATGGCGGTTACGCGATGACAGGTTTAACTGAATATCTGGATGCTCAAAGATATGACGGAATTCTTGTCAAGATAAACGATGAACGTGAGGTTGATTGGTACCAACTGCACGGCGGGCGTCAGAATGATTGGTTATCTGATCTTGTGCAGACCGAAGACGGCGGTTTTGCGATGATCGGCGCAACACTCTCATTCGACCGTAACGGTTTAGATGGCTGGTTAGTGCGAACCGATGAAAACGGCGAGTTTCGCGATCAAAGCTTTTTCAGCACTAACAGTGACGATTGGCTAAGACATATTATGACTACTGAAGACAGTGGTTTAATTCTTGCGGGTTGCACATCCTCATATGCCCTTATCTACAGAACGGATGGTGAAGGTGAAGAACTCTGGAATTTACGCATTGGAAATAATGGTGATTGGGACGAGGGTTATTCAGTAATAAGATCTGAAGATGGTGGGTTTGCCTTGGGTGGAATTTATCGACGCAATCACGATGATTTTCTGCTGGTAAAGCTGAGCCCTGACCCTCTCCTCGGCGCTCCTGCATGGCAGGCTATCCCTGACACAAGCTTCAATGAAGACTCTTTCCTCGAACTGGACATCGCCCTACTTTACAACTACATCGAAGATGCGGACAATGATAACGAAGACCTGGAAATATCAATTGAAGACGGCGAACATCTTTTCGTTGAACTGCAGGATGAACAGTTCATAATAACCTCTGATGAGAACTGGTGGGGAAGGGACAGCCTCAGATTGACCGTAACCGATCCCGACGAGCACACAGCCTCGACCTATCTCAGCATAAGGGTGAACTCAATCAACGATCCTCCCGGGCATTTCCGTCTCTGGTATCCGGAAAACAATTCTGTAGTGAACTCCCGGAGATTGGTTTTCGTATGGGAAATGGCTAACAGGAATGGGTATAACGAGGATATGGTTTGTTACACTATTCGTTTCTCTGCCGGTGATCAAAGCTATGAAGTCAGTGGGATTGAGTGGGTATTGGATGTTTGGCATCTTGTATCTTACTCAATTCCGGATATCGAAGGTCTGTTAGACGAACTCGGTATAGATGATATTGGTGATGGTGTCGAGATCAACTGGTCAGTCACGGCATACGACGACAGCAGTTCTACCGAATGTTATGAACCTTTCGTCTTTACCGTCCCATCTCTATGGATTGAAAACCCTGACGAACAACTTATACCATTAAGTTTCGCTCTCCATTCCGCTTTCCCGAACCCGTTCAATTCGGTCACTACGATTAACTATTCAATAAACCTTAAACAGAGGATATCACTGCTGATATTCAACAATTCCGGCAGCCTGATAACGACACTCTTCAACGGAAACTCCGCTCCAGGAAATTACACTGCAATCTGGAATGCCTCGGATATGCCAGCCGGGATATATTTCACACGACTGGCGGGTAGTGAGGGAAGGATTAGGATAAATAAACTTTTGTTGGTGAAGTAGAAGGTTGTTATTTAAAGTTGTGTCAGGTGTTAACACCTTCTGATGTATTGTCAGGTATTAACACTTTCTGATGTTGTGTCAGGTGTTAACACCTGACGCAACGAACACTCGAAACTATGAAAAAGGAGATTATTATTATGAAATGTTCATTTACATTGATTCTGGCTGCATTGTTAATTGCAGCGCTCCCCAGTCTGCTCATCGGTCAGCCGGAGGTTGAGTGGCAGCGGTCTTATGGAGGTGAGGACGAAGAATATTTTTTCGATTTGGCACAAACAACCGATGGTGGATTCATTCTAATCGGTCGTGAAACGTCTTTTGGTCATCCGGATCCGGATTCGTGGATTGTGAAAACGGATCAGGATGGTGAAATACAATGGACTCGGGAATATGATGGTGATCAGAATTATTTTTTTTCACATGTTCTTCAGTCCGAAGATGGAGGATATCTGTTAGGAACAAGAAACGCCTCCCTATTAAAAACCGATGATGAGGGTGAAATTGTCTGGTCACGCAGACATGATTTTTCAAATTCGTCAATAATCCACACCGCTGATGGTGGTTACTCCCTTGCTGGGCTGAATGGAGAAAATTTCAGACTCATGAAATTAGACGAGGACGCTCAGGAAATCTGGACATGTCAATTCGGTGGCGATGAAAGCGATTATTGCTACTCTCACATCCAAACCCGCGACGGCGGTTTTCTATTGGTAGGATCTACAGAATCCTTTGAAGCAATGCGAGGCGATGCCCTTCTGGTTAAGATAGACGCTGAAGGAGAGGTGGAATGGCATCAAACCTACGGAGGGCGTAGGCACGACTACTTTATAGATGTCATTCAGACAGAAGATAATGGCTATGTAATGGTCGGTCATAACGAATCGATAAGCGATGGATCTCCTTTATGGCTGTTAAAGACCGATGAAGAGGGCGAAGTTCTTTGGGAGTATGGTGATGTCAATTGCCGGGGTTCATATCATTACCAGATATTTCCTGCTCGCGATGGAGGCTTTACACTAATCGAGGCGTATTACTATATTGGTCTCTTTAGAGCAAACGCGGACGGTGAGGAACTGTGGAGCCTGAGGCTTCCGGATATTGAAGTAGGTGTTCAAACGCGGTCCGTAACTACTAACGACGGTGGATATGCCATAGGATTTACGGATCAAAATGAACGGGGTAACCTTGCTTTACTAAAAATCAGTCCCGATCCCGCAGCCACCACTCGCCTATCCGAACCTGTTAATCCGTACGATTTCACCCTTCTCCCTGTCTACCCCAACCCGTTCAATTCAACTGCCAGGATTGGCTATTCGCTGGATCACAAGCAGATTGTCTCACTGGGAATATATGACAATTCAGGCAGCCTGATAACGACGCTCTTCAACGGAAGCGTCGCTCCGGGGAATTACACTGCTATCTGGAATGCTTCGGATATGCCAGCAGGGATATATTTCACGCAACTGACGAGTAGTGAGGGAAGGATCGGGATAGGAAAGATGTTGTTGGTGAAGTAGAAGTCCTTTAATTGTTAAATTGTTGAATTGTTAAGTTAGAAAATTCAATATCCGTATTTCATTACAATTCAACAATTCAACAATTTAACAATTTTCAATTAATCCTTCTCAACCACCTTTAAAAGCAGCATCCGGCTGCGTTCACTATGCTCCGTCAGGAGTAATTCCCTTAATGAACGCCAATCATCAGAGTTATAATTGGACGAAGTGAGCGTTAGATTTCGGGTAATAATATTGCAATCTTCGTGCTTCATATTGATAAGCTGAAATTCTCCGGCTTCATTCTTGATCTGTCGCTCATCAGGTGAGTATACCAATTCAAGTCCATCGGTTTCGAGCCTGAGGCTTATGGTCTGATGCAAAGGTCCAGCCATTATAACAGGCGCTCCACGATGCTCGATAGCGAGGTCTAAATCAGACGGCAGTTTGTTGAAGACACCTCCCCTGGGATCGCCTAACGTTATTCGATACCGACCGTAATGATCCTCGTCGCTAATCGGAGCTGTGAATTCAAAGCCGACTGTCAGGTTAAAACGGTTGAAGGTTACCGGACTGAAATCAGTGATCTCAGCGCTATGGATTACACCCGAAACCACATCCTGTAGATAACTACTTGATTCATCGCCTAATCCTTCCATATATCCGAATGGATTGAACCATTTTGTTGTGCTGAAAAAGCCGTTGCCCTGCCATTGTTTATTTTCACTATCGTAACTGATGTTCAGTTTCAATTCAAGAGAACTGGGGGTTCCTTCTCCCTGCCATTTAACCTCAGGATCATCACCGCTGCCCGGAATCCAGATAGTACGACCAAAGATCGGCGCAAGACCGTTGTGCACTTCGCTTGAAACAGGATTGTAATATGCTTCAACATCTTTACCATCGCTTATCCAGACGGAGATACCATCCATCCTACCGAGGTTAGAAATCCCTTCATTGATTTTCCCATATCCAATCCCTCTATAAAACGGAAACACCATAAATCCAGCTTCTTTAAAGAGAGCTGCCGCAAGGATTGCCCGGTCAAACCTGTGTCCGTATGCTGTTTGATATGTTTGGAATGCCGGACGAGGATTCCATAGCCGGTTCTTTTCAGGATAATAAATATATCTTGTTGAATTCTTAACAAATCCGGCTATGCACTTTGCTTTTTCGGTCATAGCCCAGGCACCGTCCAGCAAGGCTGTTAAGCTGTCCCTTAAAGCATCATTCAACTTCAGACCCGCTTCAAAGGTGGCTTTCAAATCCTTTCCAAACTCGTCCCAATCTTTCCAGGTTGACCAGGTAATATGAGGAACATAAGCAGTCGGATCAATCGTATGAGGCGAAGGTTTAGCCGCGAGGTTATTCATTTCGTAAGTATAAATTTCCAACCCGGATTTCGAGTCGGATTCCTTTTGAACATTTACTCCTTCTGAAACAAAAATATCAGGTTTCACTCCATTAGCAACACTTAAGCGAAAGCATGACTTAAGCGTCGGATCGTCTCTGGCGAAAATCCAGAGACCTTCAGCGCCCTTTCGCTCAATCCTGTTATCTTCAATATAATACGCCGTCTCCACAACACAGGGCAGTTCAATCCCATCGTGCAGTAGCATCATCTCCCGCATATTATTGTAATCGTAAGCCCTATTAACAGAGAAGGGCAAAGTTTCAACAATAGCAGTACTGTCACTTTTAATACATTCGTTACCACGCCAGGTATTAAGTGCTGTAACAACGAAATCCTGATGCAAGCCATCGTAGGGCACACGCAAATCAGCATAATGTCCTCGTGCGGAAGCAGTGGCAATCCGGACGATTCTATGTACGGAAGTTCGAACACGTCCGTCCGGTAATATATCCACTCGATAATCATCAAGAAGAATGACCGCGTCTTCGTTATTAAGGTCGAATGTCTTTTCAGCAGCTTGAAGCAATTCACTGATGTTATGCTGATTGATAGTAGTTTCGGTTGCAGAAAGGATTGCAGAAAATCCCAAAAGAACCAAAATGATAAACAATGGAGTTCGGTTAATAACGTTCATTTAGTATCTCCTTTTTCAACGCGGAAGACAGTATCGGCATATTTCATTGCTCCGTTAATTGCATCTCTGAAACCGGCATAACCATCCGATGGAATCTGCCGTCGTCTTAGCTCAATCTTTTGATTTACCTGTAGTATATTCTTTTTCATTTCGCTGCCACCATCGAAATAAGCATACGTTTCATCCACTGATTCACATTCCGGTGGTTCAACCAGTGTTAGTCCTTTTGGCAGTTTGATTCTTTCTTCACCTTCAAGCAGTTCTGTATAGTACAGGAAAACGTCATCCTCTCTTTCTTCTGACCATTCATGATCGCCCGGTCTGAGTAGCAGCCTGTTGTGCATTACTACCTGCATCATCGGGCTTCTGAATTCCAATCCATCACCAACCTGCAGCGCATATTCAGGAATATTATATTTAATTTCCCACCACATACCCTGACTGAAATCAAGCGGTTTGCAGTGTTTAAAACTAATCCCCTCGATACGATCGCTTATATGTTTCAGGACGCCCACAAGATAGTTACGCTGTTTTGCAGGATTATCACTCCTGTACATACGTCGAAGCCTTGAGTCCAACGCACCGGCGCCGCGTAATTTCAACGTGCCTTTGAGATTGCCGTCATCGTCTATTTCGATAGCGCTCGTAATAAACAGGGGTGATTCTTCGGGGGGGCTGTAAGGTATCCGGCTCAAGTCTTCACCCTCTGGAGTCCCGATCACAAAGTGTTGTTCGGTTTCGAGTTTCGACCAGATGTCATGGTTGAAAGGCGCCCAGGTCGGGTCATACATAACGAAATTTCCGTCCGGCTTCTTAAGCGCAGTGACGCTGTGATTGAATTGGTCGGCTGGAAGGTCTTCGATCCGGGTTCCCGCCATAGTCATAGCGGCGTAGGAATCCATATCCGCTGCGCGCATCATAACTACGAGCATTGAGGCTATGTCCTTACACACGCCGCTACGCTGTTTGAATACCATTTCGCCGGAATGCAGTGTAAAGCCCTCGCCTTTTCCCATCGTCTGACCGCTGTAGCGGATGTTCTGAGCTACCCAGTGCAGTAACACTGCTGCTTTTTCCTCCTCGCTGCCCTTGGCAACACCTGCTTCAGCGAGTATTTCTTCGACCTTTGTCTTAATCGCTGGAGTCACTATGAACTGATTCTCATTGATTTCATAGAACCAGCGGCTTTTTGCTTCCCAGTTTTTGGCGCTGCTCATCACCACCTTCGTGACAATATCGGTTGCACCGGGACTATAGCGTTCCCTTTTCCATGCAGGAATATCAATGTCCCACCAGGCATAAATAGTACTGTCGGATGTATAGCTCGTGCTGCTGTAGAGGGTGCCGTTATAAACCTGCGAGTGTAATCGTTTGGATTTAGGGAACATCAACACGTATTTCTTTTCGATTACAGGCGTTGATGATTCAAAGTGTACTATATCGAAATACTCTCCTGGCATAGGTGGAATGTAGTTTTCGTCGGGTGGTGGGTTTTCATTAAGGAGAGCATAAGTGAATCCCTTCCTGAAGGTCTTTACTTCGATACCATCGCCAACTCTCAAACGTGGCAGTTGAAGTGTCTTCAGTTTGTTATTCCAGTAGATGGCGCTCTGAGAAGCCGGTAGATCGAGTGTTTTGGAGACATCAATCGGAATTTTCTTACTCTCGCGAATGATGTTTACTTCATCCACCCTGACGTAGCTGCTCTGCGGGTCGTATCCCCAGGTCAATACGGAAAGGTTTATACAGCCCTTATAGTTCAGTATCTTGTAGAGGACATAACCGTCAACTTCAGTAACGCCGCTTTCCTTGACACGGTTTACAGAGACATCATAGACGACTATATGGTCAACGTCCTCGTACTTCTCAGCATCACCGGCGTCGTTGATTCTGTCAAAGACTGTCGGTGGCGGCTTGTCGCCCGGTGGCAGGGAAGGTTCATTTTCGCTCTGTGAATATAGTCCGGAAGTAAAACAGAGACTCAGGATAATAAATATCCAAATTCCCCTATGTATTAAACTTATTGACTTGAGTAGGTGTCTCGTGAGACGTTTCAGGTATTTCAACCGATCCTCCTTCTTTGATAAGTAGTGTCTAACCAATATGAACAGCAATATAAGCAATGATACAGCAAAGTCAAACAAGACGATCCGGTTAAGGTTCGGCTTATGATAAGAATGCGAGAGTCTTCACAAGGTAGTAATATTGTAGGTGTGGTTGTCTCAACCATCCCGAAGTTTCGAGATCGGGCTTGAGGGGAAGCCTACTACAATTAGAAAACCACATTTGGTTAATACCTGATGAACGACAATTATTCTTCCCAGTCAGCGACAATTATAATTGTCGTTCATCAAAATGATCCGATTTTTTACCATTTTCACGGTGGATTCTCGGTCTCTGTGCCACTAAAGTGGAAACTCCTGTCACTATAATCTTGGATTTCATTGCTTATTTGGTTGGTGGGGGAGCGCTACTATATGAAAAAAGGTGTAAGCTTTTGCGGGACTTACACCTTAAATGTACTTGCGAATACTGATAGATATTTATTGAAATATCAACCGGTGGAATTATTCTTCTACTAACATATCAACAGCTTTTTTGAGATGATCTGTATATATACGAAGAAATCGGTGCTTTGGTCACTACCAAACTTGGAAATTAAATTGTTCAAACCTATTCGTGTAGCAAATCCACAACTTTACAAAGGCGATCTAGGGATGAATAGCTTCAGTAATTTAGATATGGATTACCTATCGGTTCCTTTGATTTCTAATCTTTGTTTAATCAAGCAATTCAACAGTTTTCTTTAGATCGGTTGGTCTAAGGTAACCGTAGATCATGGTAGTCTCGAGTTTTGTATGACCAAGTAGCTTGGACACTTTTTCAATTCCTGCACCTTTACTTAATAAATTTGAAGCGAATGAGTGTCTTAATTTATGTACATTGCCCTCTAATCCCAGTTTATTAGCAGCTCGTTTTAATTCACGATAAATTTTATCTCTATGAATTTGTCCGCCACCAGGACCCTTGAAAACCCAGTCATGTTTTTTAGAGGGTGATTGTTTAGATATCAAAAATGTAGCACATTTGTTGAGGGTAACAATTCGTGCTGCACTCTTCGGATCCCAACCCTCTTTAGCTTGTATTTCTATCGTAGGCACTACTCCATTAGTATTAACATCATCCCAAGTTAAATAAATCAATTCATTCTTTCGAAGCCCTGTATTATAAATAAATTCTAACCCATCTCTCCACTGAGGCTTAACCTCTTCAAATATACTTTCAATCTCATCCTCGTCCCAGTATTTAACATGCCCGCGTCTTCCAGTTTCTCTGTAACGTTCAATAGATTCAGCTGGATTTTTCTCAATATATTCTTCCTTAACAGCAAATTTGAACAATGCCTTCAATTGTTGGATTATTGCATTCAGTGTTCTTCTGCTTTTCGGAAAATCTGACAAATCCTCTAACATAGTTAAAAAGTGAATTTTTTTTAACTGACTAGCCATTTTCAATTTGGGTAACTCATCATTAATGAAATTAAGAAAATGGTCAATGAGTGATTTATACCTACTTAGTGCCTGACCGAAAACCCCCGATTTTCTGGATATGAGCCCCTTTTTGTCATTCCCGCGAAGGCGGGAATCCAGGAGAAACAATAAGTTATCTGGATTCCCGCCTTCGCGGGAATGACAAAAGAG
>JAVCDD010000347.1 GCA_030765125.1 Candidatus Hatepunaea meridiana | reverse complement strand
TTTCTGGATATGAGCCCCTTTTTGTCATTCCCGCGAAGGCGGGAATCCAGGAGAAACAATAAGTTATCTGGATTCCCGCCTTCGCGGGAATGACAAAAGAGGGACTTTTCGGTCAGACACTACTTAACAAAGTAATGGTAATAATCAAGTAAGAAAGTAAGGAATATATATATATTTCTCAATCTTTTCACACTTTCTCGCTTGTAACTCATAACTTGCAACTTGTAACTTATTAAAATAAAAGGAAAAACGGTTTATGCCGGATAAAATAAAAATCGGTTATGTCGGAATTGGTCGTTACCTGCCGGAGAACGTGCTGACCAACGCTGACCTTGAAAAAATAGTAGATACGTCTGATGAGTGGATAATTAAGCGCACCGGCATACAAACGCGTCGGATAATGGGGCAGGGCGAGTCCGTTTCTTCAATGGCAATATCAGCCGCCAAGTCAGCAATTGAGCACAGTGGGATAGACGCTGAACAGATCAGTTGTATGCGTGTTGGAGTTAATACTCACCTCCGTTTCCCAAGTGTAGCGGCTATCGTTCAGGATGCGCTGGGAATCGAGGACGTCAGCGCTTCGGATATAGCGGCAGGCTGCTCAGGATTTATATTCAGCGTTGAGGATGTTTATAATCGCTTGATGACGGAATGGATGCTGTATGGAAAAAAGTCTTATGGAATTGCTATGGGTGTAGACGGACTGTCAATGGTTACCGACTGGACGAATCGCAGCACCTGTGTTCTATTTGGGGATGGCGCCGGCGCTGTAGTAATCGGTCCGGTAGAAGCCGGTGAAATCCTTGCTACACATACTAAAACAGAGGGTAAGTATGCCAATCTCCTGGAGCTTGATGAATTCCTGTCGGTACCGTTAGAAGATACTAAAAAAATGACGTTCAGGCATCGTAATAATACAAATTATCCCTTCCTGACAATGGCAGGACCCAAGGTATTCGCCGTGGCTGTCCGGTCTATGGTTTCAGAAGTCAGAACGGTTATCAAAAAATACAATCAAGCTAACGGTGCTAATATCACCGAAAGCGATATAGATTACGTCTTCCCCCATCAGGCGAACCTGCGCATAGTCTCAGCAGTGCGAGATGCCTTGAAACTTACCCCGGACAGGATATTCAGCGATGGGGTAAAGAAGTATGGTAATACTTCAGCAGCTTCTATACCAATAGGTTATGTAGACCAACGGGGCAAGCGTCCAGGCGCCCTCGAAGTGGATGTGTCATTTGGATCAGGCTTCGCTTCGGGAGCGATACTCAGACGGGTTGCACCGTAACCCGATTTATCGCGCCCCGTTGAATAAATTGAAAGGGCTCAATAAATTGGCCCCTACGCGGACTTCGCACCTGACACAACAATTCACAGCAGATTAAGCAGATTAAGCAGATAAAATAACAGAAAGGAAAGTACAATGGTTATTTACACCAACAAAACCCAACGCTTCTTTAAACTGCACGCTATGATCGTTATGATTTGCATTGTTTTCGCCACCTTCGCCTGTATCCAGTCCACCTATGCAGGCACGACAGGTAAACTCACCGGTATAGTTACCGATGCTCAGAACAAAGAGCCAATTTCCCATGTTAATATTGTTGAAGTCAATAAGGACTGGGGAGGAGCTACTGATTTAGTCGGACAATACTTAATTATCAATATCCCACCGGGCAGCTACGATATTGAAGTATCAGCATTAGGTTACCATTCCATAACAATCACTGGTGTGGAGATACATGCTGATTTAACTACTCCATTGGATATAGCGCTAACCGGAACAGAGATTAAACTCGATGAGGTAACAGTAATAGCTGCTAAACCATTAGTCGAAGTGAGTACATCAAGATCAGAAGTAAGGTTTGACAGTGAAGGACGGTTTCATGTAAGGGGTTCTCTTCCTCGACCAGAGGGAGTACCTTCTTTCATTGAAACCGGTTCAAAGGGTTCCGGACGACCTTATCCTCCTCCACCTGTTGCACAGGAAATACCTATTATCACTGGTGGTTCAAGGTACCCTCCACCACCTTACCAATATCCTCGCAACACCGAACAGTACGAACCCATCACCGAGAACGTTTTCCTTGACGTCCTCCAGAATCCGCTTTCCACCTTCTCGATAGACGTCGACGCCGCTTCCTACAGTAACATCAGACGCTTCATAGATCAGGGAAAATTTCCTCCACCGAATGCCGTCAGAATAGAGGAAATGATAAACTACTTCACTTACGATTACCCACAGCCTGAAGACGAGCATCCTTTCAGCGTCATAGCGGAGATTTCGGACTGTTCCTGGAGTGAAGCAAATCGTCTCCTTCACATCGGGTTGCAAGGCAGGAATATACCGCTGGAAAGCCTGCCGCCTGCCAATTTGGTATTCCTGCTTGATGTTTCCGGTTCGATGACGGGTGCCAATAAACTGCCGTTGTTGAAAAAGGTCTTCAAGTTGTTGGTTGATCAGTTAAGGGAAGAAGATCATATTTCAATTGTAACATACTCAAGCGCCACTCAATTAGTTCTGCCTTCAACCTCAGGTCACAACAAACAGCGGATACTGGATGCAATGAATGCGCTTAGAGCCGGTGGATCAACGGCGGGTGGGGCTGGAATCCAATTGGCATACAAAACCGCGCAGGAAAGCTTTATTCCGGAAGGCAACAACCGCGTCATCCTGGCGACGGACGGCGATTTCAACGTTGGCGTATCCGATGACGACGAGCTTGTCAAGATGATAGTGGAGAAGCGCAAAGCGGGGATATTCCTCTCTATCCTCGGCTTCGGTATGGGCAACTACAAGGACGCCAAGATGGAGAAGATCGCCGACAAGGGCAACGGCAATTACGCATACATAGACAACATCCACGAAGGGCGCAAGGTATTTGTAGACCAGATCGGAGGCACGCTGTTGACCATTGCCAAGGACGTCAAAATTCAGATCGAGTTCAATCCGGTCAAGGTTAAGGCATACCGTCTGATAGGCTACGAAAACCGCATACTGGCAAAGGAGGATTTCCGAGACGATAAAAAAGACGCCGGTGAGATGGGCGCGGGGCATTCCGTAACCGCCCTTTATGAGATTGTTCCTGCGGATGCCGAGTATAAGATACAAAATGTCGACTCGCTCAAATATATGGAGATGGTTATCACACCTGAAGCCTTGGAATCCAGAGAGATGTTGACGCTCAAGTTGCGATATAAACCTCCAGAATCCGAGACCAGCATACCATTAGTAATTCCTGTGGACGATCATCACATCAAGTTCAAGAAGACATCCGATAACTTCAGGTTTTCAGCAGCGGTGGCAGAATTCGGAATGCTGCTCAGAGGGTCAAGTTTCAAAGGCAATGCTTCTTATGATGAAGTTCTTAAGATAGCACGTAAAGCCAAAGGTGATGACAAGGGAGGATACAGGGCGGAATTTGTTAAGTTGGTGGAAACTTGTAAGGTGTTGAAATAGGTGAGTTACGCGTAGGAGCCGATTTATCGAGCCCGCAAGGGTAAACGGGGCTCAATAAGCATGTCCCAGTGAAAGCAGGGATTGGCTCCTACGCGCATATCAGTAGGTCAGACACTGAGTTGTCCAACTCTAATTTTCTTTATCAATAAATCTGTGATATAGATCACATTGTTCCCCATTTTTTCAACCTATATTTAATAGGTTAGTTTCTTTAACAATAAGTTTACTGCACACTCAACCCTCACAACTTCGCAACTTTGTACTGCTTCCAAAAATTTACATTTCTAACGGAGGAAAAAATGTTTAGATATTTACTCTCTTTATTGTACGTAATCACCTTTACCACAAGCCTCTTCGCTCAACCTGGAGTTGCCTTCATGAACATGTATGATGAAGACAACAGGTCTGATATTTTCAATGATATCTATGCCGTTTCCGATGGAAGTTACATCATGTGCGGCAGTTCATATCAGCAGCAAGGGGGGTCTCAGGATCAAACACGAGACATTTGGGTCGTCAAGATTAACAATGATGGCGATGTGATCTGGTCGGGACGATATGGCAGTGGTGATCGCCGAGACGAATCATTTACAGTCATCGAGACTGATGGAGGAGAATTCTTGATTGGAAGTGAAAGCGATGGAGATGTTGCGGCATTACTGCTTGATGATGAAGGTGAACAGATCTGGTTCAACACTTATGTCGGGGGAAAATGCTATGCAGCAATTGAATTGAAGAGCGATGAGTTTTTACTGGCAGGCTGGTCTCGTGAGCCGAGGGGGGCATACCTCCTCTGTATAAACGGTGATGGTGATGTCCTCTGGGATGAAACCTATCAGGTGGGTAGTATGAGTTATTTCTATTCAATGCGAGAAACCCAGGGTGGAGTTGTTGTCACGGGTTATTCATACTTCCCGGATGATAGACCTGTATATCAGGTTTGGGTCGTTAAGGTGAATATCGAGGAGGAAGGTGAGATTATATGGTCAGAACATCTTGCTCCTGAAAATTGTCAAAGAGCTTTTTCAATGGTTTCAGCTCAGGAAGGAGGTTTTCTATTAGCCGGTCATTTCTGGAATGGTGATGGTAATCATGATGCCGATGATTTCTTACAGATGAAAATAGATAGTGAAGGGAATCTTCAATGGTATGTACGGAGGGATGTCGATGGTGATAATTTAGCAGATCGATGTTTTTGTGTGGCTAGGCTCGATCATGGTGATTACGCTTTAGTGGGATATAAAAATAGTAATGCAGGACAGCTACCACAAGTAATACGCACAGCATCCGATGGAGCCGAACGCTGGCACTCGGTTTATGAACTCCCGTGGGATAATGGATACAGCAGGGGTGGTCATTATTTAATGTCTGTTGTCAATGATAACGATAATTCTATAATTGCTGCTGGAATGGCTCAATCCAGAGGTCAAGACCTAAGGAACGGTTTCGTGATGAAACTCGAACCTGATATCCTGGAACCGCTGTTCCTCTTCTACTCACCTGAAGATACAATACTTTCTGTTCTGCAGGGAGATTCGGTCGAATTCATGGTAGAAGCGATCGGTTACAGGGATCGTGAGTTGAGCTATCTCTGGATCATGGGCGAAGATACGCTGTCACATGATTCGACTACAACCGTTGTCTTTGATTCACTTGGTGTCTTCGATGTGCAGAACCAGGTCACGGACGGTGAATTCACAGCGTCGATCACCTGGCACATCAGCGTTGTGGAGTTCTATATCACCGGTTTTGAACCGGATACACTCGAGATGACCGTACGCCGCAACAGTTCAATTGATTTTTCGATAGAAGCGAGGATGCTGGAAGATATAGAGGTGAATTGTCTCTGGACACTGAGTGGTCGCGGGCAAAGTCGAGAGGTCGGTGAAGAGGATTCGGTTACTGTGCTGTTCGATCTAACTGGTGATTACCGTCTGGCGGGACTCATCTACCGGGGAAACGCTGAAGATGCGATGGACTGGATCATCCATGTTCATTCGGTAGTCTGGCACTGGTGGCCTCACGAGCAGGAATTGAGCGTCTCTATTGATACACAGATGGATTTTATGGTCTTCCCGTTTGACGATGAGTCTGATTCGTTGTCTTTCCAATGGCTGCTGAATGATGATCCTCTGGAAGTCGACACAACCGCTGATGCAGTTATTGTCGAGTTCCCCCTGCTTGGACTTCAGACGCTAACGAGTATTGTGCAGGATGGCGTCGAAGTTGATACGATAATCTGGCAGATCAGCGTCTTCGATCCTCGCGGTGTTACTGACGACATGGCAGATTGGCTGCCGGAGACCGTTTCATTGTCCGCGCCGTCACCCAATCCGTTCAATGCTGTGACGAGGATAGATTATGCCTTGCCGCAAGCCGGTTGGGTGAATTTGACGGTTTATAATGTTAACGGTCAGTTGGTTAAGAAATTGGTTAATGAGCATAGTCAACCGGGGCGGTACAGTATTGCTTTTGACGCTGATAATTTACAGGCGGGATTGTATTTTGTAAGGTTGGAAACCGGCAGTTTTTCATTGATTCGAAAGGCAATTGTATTGAAATAAGGGGACAGTATACCTATTTTTATAAATACTCTTAATAATGTAACGATCTACAGAAAAATAGGTATACTGTCCCCTTATTTCCCGTTGCATATCAGTAGGTCAGACACTCTTGTCTGACTCGTTGACTGTCGGACAGGAGTGTCCAACCTACTGGGTTGTCGAACAGGAGTGTCCAACCTACTATCCCCTTATTTATCCCAAACGACAGACAGGAATGTCAGTCCTACCACGTAATTTCTTTCACACTTGCTTACTTTCTTACTTTCTTACTTGCTCACTTCTCTTGACTACAAGTCAACTAAATACTATATTATAAAACTATACCAAAAATCAGAAAAAGGATAAATATGCCGTTTAGTTTAAATTCAAAAACCGTTGACCGGGAATTCACAAAAAGTGTTGAAGAAATTAGTGGTGAACCGCTGACGAAATGTATGCAATGCGGAACCTGTTCCGGGTTATGTCCTGTTGAAGCTACCGGAGATGTTTCACCTCGACAGATCATTCATCTTACAGCGCTTGGGCAGCGTGATAAGGTTATGAACGTTAAATTTGCCTGGATATGCGCTTCCTGTTATGCTTGCCAACTCAGGTGTCCGCGCGGGCTTGACATCCCCAAGATAATAGAAGCTATCAGACTGATCACACTCCGTAAGAACGAGAACTTCATAGAACCCTTCGCAATCGAGACCGGATGCAACACAGACATTCCGCAAATTGCATTAGTCAGTGCATTTCGTAAACATACCGCTTAGGGAATATAGGGAAAATGAGTGCGCGCTTTAGCGCGTAGTCTATGAAACAAAACGCGCTGAAGCGCGCACTCAAAACACTTATTTTTCAAGTGAATAGTAAAGATATCTAAAGGAATATTAATGAAAATAGGATACTATCCGGGCTGTACTTTAAAAACAAAAGCCCTGAATCTTGAGCAAGCCGCTATTCAATCTATGGCTGCGCTTGGCGTGGAGATGGTCGAACTGGATCGCTGGAACTGTTGCGGCGCGGTGTACTCACTTGCCGACGACGACTTGATACATATACTTGCGCCCGTCCGCGATCTTATCAGAGCTAAAGATCAGGGATATAACAAGATAGTGGTTCTCTGTTCGATGTGCTACAATACTCTGGCGCGCGCTAATCTGCTGATGCGGAATGATGAAGTTAAACGAAAAACCATAAATGATTTCCTGGAAGAGGAAAATGACTATGCAGGTGAAGTTGAAGTTGTTCATCTATTGAATGTTCTTAAGGATGATATTGGTTGGGATAAGCTGCAGGAAGCGGTCGTGAAACCCTTTACGGATGTTAAGTTAGCGCCCTATTATGGATGTACGCTGACCCGTCCGACAGAGATTTCAATAGATGAGGGAATTTCTCATACTATATTCAAGGAATTCCTCGAAGCGCTCGGCGCAACAGTTGTAGAATGGGATGACGCCGAAGTCTGTTGTGGCTCTTATGAGATAATCTCAAATCCGGATACCGCAAAGAAGACCGTCAGCAAGATTATACGCTCGGCGGAAAAGCGTTATGCGGATGCACTTGTCCTGAGTTGTCCGTTGTGCGAGTATAATCTCGGTAGGCGACAGACCGATATGATTAAAGCAGAGGACGATCTTAAACCGCTGCCGACATATTATTTTACTCAGTTGTTGGCGATAGCGCTGGGGCTCTCACCTGAAGTTGTCAGATTGGAATTGAATACGCCGGAAGCGCGCGCTTGGTTGGATGAGAATAAATAGTTTTGTTTTCTGTCATTTATTTCCCCAACTTGTCATTCCCGTGAAGACGGGAATCCAGTTAAAAAGTTTGTATAATTAGCCTTTAATCAAAGAATACAATGATGATTTTATTGGTTGAGAGGAAAACTCTCAATCTGGATTCCCGTCTGCACCGGAATGACAATCTAATGAACCGGAGTGCGCAAGTTCGGCTTGTGTATACCGAAGCAAGCTTCGACACTCCGGTTCATAAAGTAGGATTCTGATACCATAATATTAGGAGAAAATATGATTCGAAAACTAATACTCCCGGCTATCTTATTGTCTTCTCTGCTGCTTAGTTGTATAAGAGCTGACGATGAGACAAAACTGATAATGACAATGATCGAAACGCTGATCGTTCCGGATTCAGTCTATTCGCCTGATATGGGTATTGGTTGTAGTGAAAGTGGTCTTTCTTGTGATGAAATTATTAACAACTATCGAAGAGAAAATGGCTTGGGCGATTTTATTTTCGATGAAAGACGACGTAATGCACAACTGATTAACTCTGAATATTCAGACGAGTCGAATCTCATTCACCTTCGAGTAAGACACAGCAGGGATAGTACGATATGGCAAGCAACGGATCCTGACAGTAATAAATGGTTAATTAGAGAAATAAAATTACGTAAAGAGGATTGCCCTGAATTAGGTAATCAGTATAGGTATTATTCCGATTACTATCTATCGAAGAACGGTAATGACATAAGTCGATTCCGAGCATATTCAACATTATATCCTGCATATCCGATTTACCAGGCTTATTTAAACTACGGAGACTGGGTGATCTGCTGCCAAGGAGACTGTTTCAAACTGGTTATCAACGGCGTTGATCTAAACAAAAAGAACGGTTACGACAACTGCATTTCAGCAGCCCATTTCAGGGGATGTCTGTTTTACATATTTGAAAGGGATGGGGAGTGTGGTTGGTCGTTCAATGGAGTTGAAGGTAGTGAGCAGTATGAGCTTGTATATTGTCACTTCAGCGATGGCGAGGGCTGTGCATTCGGAAATCCGAGTGGTTATCGTGGTTTCTATGCTCTCCGAGATGGAATGTGGTATTTTGTGAATGGAAAAGTTGGAATTGACAGAGAATAATTGAAACGATGCGAGAAAGTAAGTTGCTCAGTTTAACACGTCCAAAAGGGATTCTGTTTGATCTAGGCGGCACGCTCATCATGAGTGGATTCGATCGTGAAGGCGGGTTGAAAGGGTTAATGGATCTAATTCCTGATTCGCATACTCTGTTTATTGAAACAGTTCGGGATATCCTCGACGAGTTGATCGAAACAACTGACTCAATCAAGAATAAGCAGTTTATTCAATTTAGTCGCAGCCAATTCGACCGGAACCTTTTCGCCAGACTTGGAATTACCTTAAATCTGAGCGATGAAGAGCTTGACATAAGATTCGTTGAAAACACATTCAACGTTACTGTCGAGCCCGGTGCTGCCGAGATGCTCGTTGAGGTGAAGAATATGGGGATACGGACAGGACTTGTAAGCAACTCAAATCTTGGCGGTAAGTGTTTTACTCACTTTCTGCAGAAGTGGGGATTATTAGCGCCGCTCGATTTCGTGATGTCCAGCGCCGATTACGGCTTTCGCAAACCTCACCCAGGGATATTTAAGACGGCTCTGGCTAAGTTAGGGACGCAGCCGGATGAGACGTGGTTTGTTGGTGATACTGTTGATGTTGATATCGAGGGATCCGAAGCGGTTGGAATAACAGCATTTTGGTACAATCCTTCCGGTTTCCTACCGGAAGGAACAACGCCCAAGCAGGAGATTCGTAGTTGGATGGAGTTTATCAATCTGCTAAACGATATTAATACATAAGGTCTTATGATTGGATTTGCTAAACAACTGTATAAAACAGGACTAAAACTGGGGTTAAATATCTCGCGAAAGTTAATATTCGGGTATTATCCAATTTTTCTTGAGTATCCACATCGACCAAAACCGCGATATGGATATGATAAACCACCGCATCAAGAGCTTTATGACCTTATAGATAGTGAGCGAGACATCATCCGCACAACGTTGAAATCATTCGGACAATTTGAGGCGCATCTTCGTAAGATACCTTTGACTAATCCAGGTTCCCCGGAATTACCAAATTGGCTTAATGGTTGGCTGCCTGCCTTCGATAGTATTGGTGTTTATGGAATGCTCTCTTTAAATAATCCAAAACTGTTAATAGAGATTGGATCGGGAAATTCTACCAAGTTTGCCCGGCAGGCGATTCGAGATAACAAACTTGAAACACGCATTGTATCTATTGACCCGCAACCGCGCGCTGAGATTAATTCGATCTGTGATACAATCATTCGCAAGCCTTTACAAGATGTAGATATTTCCATATTTGATAAATTAGACAGCAATGATATACTTTATATTGATGGATCACATTACAGTTTTCAGAACTCGGATGTTACGGTAATTTTTCTTGAAATCTTACCAAAACTTAAATCCGGAGTAATAGTACATTTCCACGATATCTTTTTGCCCTATGACTATTCTCCGGAATGGAAAGAACGATATTATAACGAGCAGTATCTGCTCGCAACTGCATTACTAATCAACAGGGAGCATTTCAGCATCATTTTACCGAATGCGTTTATCACCGAGGATCCCGAGTTAAAGAGCATTTTAAACCCAATCTGGGATAACCCTGAACTGCAACAAGTTGAACGACACGGTGGATCGTTTTGGCTAAAAATAAATTAGGGTTCTTATTGCTGTATTGTTGTATTGCTATATTGTTGATTAACAATACAACAATACAACAATTTAACAATTTAACAATTTAACAATTTAACAATTTAACAATTTAACAATTTAAAATAACGAGGTTTTAATGAGTGAAACAAAACTTGAAAGCGAACCAATTCCTGCAGTGGAATCAAAATTGATCCCCGTTTATATAATGGGTAAACGTTATGATGTGCCCGATTCTCTGACAATAATGAAAGCAATGGAGTACGCGGGTTACCAGTATATTCGCGGCGCCGGCTGCCGAGGCGGTATTTGCGGAGCTTGCGCAACCGTTTATCGTAAACCCGGTGATTACCATATCCGCGTTGGGCTTGCCTGTCAGACCGTCGTCGAACCGAATATGTATCTCGCACAGATACCGTTCTATCCTGCTAACCGAACGGTTTTCAACTGGGATGACATAAAGGGTGAGGCTGAGGAAGTTCACGCTGCTTATCCGGAACTGTTCCGCTGCCTGGCTTGCAATGCCTGCACGAAAGTCTGCCCGATGGACGTTCAGGTAATGGACTATGTATCTGCCGTCAAGCAGGGGAATCTCGATAGGGCTGCGGAGCTTTCCTTTGATTGTATCCAATGTGGTCTATGTGCCACACGCTGTATGGCGGAGATGGCTCAGTACCACATCGCTCAGATGGTTCGTCGTATCAGAGGCAGATTCCTGGCGCCGCCCAGCGAGCACGTTGACAAACAGGTCGAAGCTATCAAGTCCGGTTATTACGATGAGATACTTAAAGAAGTAATGACGCTAGGAACGTTAGATCCATTCAAACAGGACGAGGTTACACCGGAGATTGAGAAGCTGAAAAAGCTATATAACGAACGCCAGATGGAATCACATACCACAGATGAAAGTTGGGTTCCGGACAGCGATTATGCGTTGTTGAATGTAGCTTAATTAGTGCGAAAGTGCGAAAGTGCGAAAGTATGAAAGCGAGAAAGTTCGCCTTTTCGTGTCCGGTGAAGTCTCTGGACACTATCAAAATTTTTCTTTCGCACTTTCGTACTAAAAATAAATCAAGGAAAATAAAAAATGCCATATCCAGAAAGTCTTAAACAACTAATAAAGAAGGTCGAAGCGACCCGGTCTGCCAGAATCGAGAAGAAAAAGGCTGGGGAAGAATTCCCGGCGTTGTCGCTTGATGATCGACATAAAGTTCTGTTTTCATTCCATCCGGACGTTCAGGAGGAAGGACGCCGAGAAATCAAGATCGGTCCTAATAAAGGTTACCGTATCTGCCACGAAATGGTTGATCTGCTTGAAGCCAGAAGCCGGGTCAATCCGGATGACCTTGACCTTTCCAAGCCTGACTATGAGACCGACGTATTAGTCATAGGTGGGGGTGGAGCCGGTACTGCGGCGGCGTTGCTGGCGCAGGAACAGGGCGCTAAGGTCATTCTGACAACCAAGCTTCGCCACGGTGATGCTAACACGATGATGGCTGAGGGTGGTATTCAGGCAGCCACTAAAGGTTGGAAGGACTCTCCCTATTACCATTACCTTGACGTGATGGGCGGCGGTCATTTCACCAATAAGCCGAAGTTGGTTGAAACATTGGTTAACGAGGCTCCGGATGTTATGCGCTGGCTGCTTGAACTTGGTTGCAACTTCAGCAAATATCCTGACGGTATCCTCAAGACGATGCACGGCGGAGGCACTTCACGCAAGCGTATGCACTATGCAGCGGACATCACCGGCGCTGAGATGATGCGCACGGTTCGTGATGAGGCTCGCAATCGAGTTGATGATATTACTATAATCGAGTTCTCACCTGCAGTTGAGCTAATTCTCAACGATAAGGGACACTGTGCGGGAGCGGTTCTCTACAATATGGAAACCGCTGAATATATCGTTGTCAAGGCAAAATCGGTAGTGATGGCAACCGGCGGCAGCGGGCGTCTGCACGTCCAGAACTTTATGACGACCAACCATTACGGCGCAACCGCTGATGGTTTGGTTATCGCTTATCGTGCCGGAGTGCCTGTTTGTTTCCTTCACACAATCCAGTATCACCCCACGGGCGTGATATTCCCTGAGCAGGCGGAAGGCATCCTGATCACCGAGAAGTTCCGCGGTGCTGGAGCTAATCTGGTCAACGTCGACGGTGAGCAGTTCGTCTTCGAGCGTGAACCGCGCGACATTGAAGCTTCCTGCATTATTCAGGAGTGCGTAGAAGTAGGCAAGGGCGTTCCGACCCCAACCGGCAAGTTCGGTATCTGGCTCGACAGCCCGATGTTGGATGAGATGTTCGGAGAGGGTTACGTCAAGAAAGAGTTCCCCGGCAAGCACATCCTGTTCAGCCGTTTCGGCATAGACATCGGCAAGGAACCAATGATGATTTACCCGACGCTGCATTATCAGAACGGCGGACTCGAGTTCACTTCCGACGGCGCAACACCGCTTCAAGGATTATACTTAGGTGGTGAGGTCGGCGGTGGAACGCATGGCGAGAACCGCTTGATGGGCAATTCGCTGCTCGACATTATGGTCTACGGACGCATCGCCGGAAAGAGTGCAGCCAACTACGCTTTGAATAATGCTGAAGAAGGTGAATTGAGTATTGATCACGTTAATAAATATCATCAGGAGTTAGAAGCCGAAGGCGTAGAAACCGACCGCATAGCGCCGATGCTACTGCCAGATTATACGCTTGAGCATGTTAAGGAGAAGCAGTTGACGGCGAAGTATGAAGGGACGATGAGGTAGTTTTATTGCGGAATAGGGAGGGCGGATATTCTTGTCCGCCACCTTATTAAAGAGCATTTGAGTCCACGCTTAACTTTTTAACAATATGATTAAACATTCTGTTTCAATATCCGCTTAATCCGTTTAATCTGCTGTGAATCTTGTTCTCGCATAATTGATGTGTCAGGTGTTATCACCTGACACATCAATTCACAGTAGATTGAGCAGAAAAACAGTATCGTAGCTCGGATTCTCCGAATCCGGGTATGCTTTTATAATTTATATGGTTATGGTGCGCCAACGTAATAGTGGTTAAATACAGCGTCTAATCAGATAATTTTGTTCTGTAATCGGCAAACACTGCCATACTGTTTTTGCCAAAACAAAGCGGGATGCAAATTACGATTAGGATTTGCCTCTAAATATATTATCTTTATTCTTTCAGCCAACTTAAGGTTAATAGCTTCCACTGTCTTCACCTCTACGCCTTCCGTATCAATTTTTAGAACATCAATGACTCTTTCCTTATTTATAACTTTTGCAATCACATCATTAATATCGAGACAATCTACTGTGATCATACTACCTGTTTCAACTCCGATGCCACCGTAGCGTCCTGTGGATTCAATACCAAATTCCAGTTTGCCACTTTCGTATGAAACAGCTTTTTCAGAAAGGATGTATCTATCTTCATATCCGGCAAGATTTTCTTTTAACTTAGCAGTATTCCTTTCATCGGGCTCATAAAGATAACACTTTGAATAGCTGTTCCGAGTGAGCCAATAAAGAGCGCTGATACCAATGTTTGACCCTAAATCTACTACTGTTTTGATGTTTTTATCGGCAATATAATCGCATCTACAGAATATTTCGTTAACCGTCAGCAGATCGTGATGGCTATATAGCGTCGGCAAAATCATCCCGGCAGGTGTTCTTATTTCTATTTGATATGGATATGATCCTCTACCGGTTATGTAACGAAAGAGGATACTGGGAAATTCAGGGTAATTCCGAACCATATTTATCAGGGCAATATAGTGCTGTCTCCCGATAATAGCTTTAACAATCTGCTTCAAATTTCTCTTGCCCATCATAACAGTTTCTCTCCTTTAACAGCAACTTCCATTTATTTGACTCTCAAATAAATCCGGCTCCTGACTTTGCTTCCAGTATCGTAGCTCACATTCTCCGAATCCGGGGATGTTTTTTTTAATTTATATCGCAAAATCCACTTCCATTCTTCATTCCGATTTGCAAGGTCAATCCTCAAGAGGAATTTACGGTTGATCAGAGGCTCACTCACTCAATCTGAATGGCGGATAGCGGTCGGTTGTCAGCAGGAAAGCGTAGGCGTCCACTCTGATCGACCACCTCATTACTCCAACCACGAAATCGAAAAGATCTTCTGGATATCTTCCGGTGAACAGTATGGCAAACCAGGCAATAACGGTGCAGGCAACTGCCGCGATACTTAGAAAACCGAGAATGAACCAATGTGGAATGGCAAGAAACCACTTCACCAACGGCATCCCGCGATGAAGCTCCTCTTTTACATCCGGGTAGGGAATATCAATATGCACCGCCTGGTCCTCATCCGTGGAAGGATATTCATGGATCAGCAGGATCAGGTAGGAGGATACCCTTGCGCCGAATTTGGTTAAAGACACATTCCAGTCGAACCACCAGCGGGGATACTTCTTCCGGAAAAGGATCATCAATAGAGCCGGGACAAACACAAGTCCGACGCCGTAAAAAGCAGTTTCGCGGGCATGTAATCAATCCGGGTCGTGTTCGAATCCGAGAAGCAACAACAGTATAATCGCAATCGGGATAACGGTGAAAATCCGGAAGAAAGTGGTGAGTCTGTCGGCTTTCTCGGGGTAGTCAATACTTAAATTAACAGGGTATGTTTCGTTTTCATCTGCCATTGCTAAACCTCACGTGTGTTATTTATTCTTTTTGATGACTGATATTTAACACCAAAAACAAGCCATGTCAATAGATTGGGTAACAAATTGCTCCTTGCTCCATTGTTTCATCCACAACGTTTCTTCGGATCTTGTCCCGCAACTGCGGGATGTGACCCGATGGTGACTCGTCTTGCCATGTTTCGGGTGCATTTGTCATTCCCTTTAAAATAAGCGTTCAGAGTGCGCGCTTCAGCGCGTAAAGTCTATATAATGCGGGATATAGCTAACACGCGCTGAAGCGCGCACTCAGAGCTTTATTTTCATTTATGGTTGAGTCGCCTGATGAACGACAATTAGAATTCCCACATTGAATAACAGGATCAGGTATACTATTCAGATCATATATAAGGAGGGTCTGAATGGTCACTGATCAACAGGTGAGGATTTTAATGCAATCAATCAGTAAGGGAAG
>JAVCDD010000137.1 GCA_030765125.1 Candidatus Hatepunaea meridiana | reverse complement strand
GCTGGATACCTGAGCGTGGTACGCCACAAGGTGCAGTCATCAGTCCGTTACTTGCGAATATCTTTCTGAATCCGCTGGATCATCTTATTGAGACCACAGGTTTCAGGATAGTGCGTTATGCAGATGATTTCGTTATCCTCTGCAAGAATGAATCTGAAGCCCAACAAGCATTAGGAATTGTTGAAGAATGGGTTACATCGGTCAACTTAACTCTTCATCCGGAAAAAACTTGTATCGTCAATGCGTTGGAGTGTGGTGGTTTCGACTTTCTTGGCTATCACTTTGAACAGGGATATCGTTTTCCTTCAAAGAAAAGTCTTGATAAGTTCAGAGACAATATACGCATTAACACCAAACGTGCAAACGGACATAGTTTACCGCATATCATTAAGTTGATCAATCCAGTTCTTCGTGGCTGGTTTGAGTATTTCAAGCATAGTTATCACACAATTTTCAAGATGTTGGATGGTTGGATTCGGATGCGCTTGCGTAGTATCCTTCGCAAGCGTTCAGGCAGGCGAGGACGCGGAAGGGGTCTTGACCATTTTCGCTGGCGAAATTCATACTTTGCTGAGCATGGGTTGTTCTCACTAGTAGCAGCCCGGCAAGCAGCTTGTCAATCCGTATATATACGGTAAAACTACCGACTGGAGAGCCGTGTGCGGGAGAACCGCACGCACGGTTCGGAGGGGGGAGCGTCTGGGTAACCGGATGTTCCTACCCCTATCAGTTTGAATAGCTTTAAATACTTGAAATCTCTGGATTCCCGCCTTCGCGGGAATGACAAAAGAGGGTTAATATTCAGAAAAAGAGGGTTTCCGGTCAGACACTAAGTAGATGCAAAACTCCTATCACGTAAAATGACCTTATCTAATAATCTGAACGATTTTGTTTTATCAACGGATTATTCAGATTGTATATACTAAATCTGATTCAAAATTCCCTCTTCATCTTTTTCCCCTAATTCCTTCGCTCTAGCAAAAGCCACAAACACCAGAGTAACCGCCATCACCAATAGCACCACCGAAGCAGTAACCAACGTGTAATTACCAGCCGGTAGATACTTTGTGAATAGAAGGATAATCAACGACGTAACCGTAGTGATGGTCATAAACATTGCAGGAATCACGGTAAACCAGGTCTTCAGCCCCCGAAGCATCAGCCACATAGTTATAGTTATCAACGTCATCGCTGCCATAAGCTGATTGGCTGATCCGAAGATGGGCCAGAGGGCGCCGAATGTATTTCCCGCTGCTAATCCCCACATCAGTATAACTGCAATACCTGAACTGAACCAGGGTGACCGAAAGAGCGCTGGTACAGGATCGAATAACAACTGCCATAACTCTTCGAGCAGGTAACGTATGAACCGTATGGCAGTATCCAGCGACGTAATTACAAAGCCTTCCACCATCAATATCCCGACTATGCAGCCAACATAAAGCGGTAAACCGGTAACGTTTTTCATCATCGAGCCGACTGCAAGTGCAAAGGCGAGGATTGGATTGCCTTTGCCTGTTACCGGGTGAACAAGGTGAATGTAGTCCACGTATTTGAGCCCACCGGCTAATGCCAGTAATACCAACAACGCAAGCATTGATTCGAGCAGCATAGCGCCGTAACCAACCTTACGGGTGTAGACCTGTTGTTCGACCTGTTTGCTAGTTGTACCGCTGCTGACCAGGGCGTGGAAGCCGGAAATGGCTCCGCAGGCAATGGTGATAAACATTATAGGCCAAATCATTCCCAATCTGGCGGTTCCCTCCACGACGCTTGTGGCTGGAAAGCTGATTTCGACTCCCTGGATTCCGGAACCGACCACCCCGACAATCAGTATTATCATCCCGCCGTACAGAAGTTGGACGTTTGTGAAATCGCGCGGTTGCAAAATGAACCAGACAGGCAGTCCAGCGGCGATAAAACAGTAAATGGAAATGATTATCATCCAGGTCTGCGGCTCAAATGTAACCGGAAAGCGAAAACCGACTAATACCGATCCAATGGCGACAACTGCGGCGATTATGTATGCAGCAACCGTTTTAAGTCCGCGTCGGAAGATAAGCCAACCCAATAATGGCGCAAGTATTGTGATAATAATAACCGAAGTAGAAGCTATCCCGCCGATAACGCCTTCAATCCCCATTGGTGATGTAGCGTTACGTACAGTATGTAATATGGTTTGTGTTTCGTCCAGTCCGAGTTTTTCGAGGGGCCAACTCGACGTTAACGCCATTGCTGTCGCATTTAAAAAGGCAGCGGTTACAAGCAGCAGCATAAAGATTGCGAATGAAATGAACAAGATGAAGCCGGTCTTACCCACAGCCTTTCGAGTGATTTCAGCAATTGATTTACCGCTCTCTTTGACCGATACGAACATCGAGGTGAAATCGTGTACCGCTCCAAAGAATATCCCGCCGAGTAGGATCCACAACCAGGCTGGAACGAAACCATAGAGCACGGCGACTACAGGACCGATAATCGGACCGGCTCCGGCGATGGTTGCGAAATGATGAGCGAAAACGATGTGAAGCTTGGTCGGTACGTAGTCCCTGCCGTCGTTTATTTCTACAGCGGGAGTTGTTTCGCTGTTGTCGAGCTTTATCCATCTGGCGACCCCCCGCCCGTACCAGCGAACTGCGAGGTAGTAAGCTGCCAGGGATATGATTAAGATGATTAGAAGAGTCATATCTGGAAATTAGATTAGTTGAAGGGAAAAAACATTTATATTAATATAATAGAAAGTTTGAAAGTTTGAAAGTGTGAAAATAAATTTCCGGGTAGGATAGACATTCTTGTCTGTCGGTTGATGTCAATTATAAAGGTTCTTCTGGATAAAGCGTACGCACGTAAAACTATTGGCAGCTAACATGTTAAGAGATAAAGAAATCCGGCACAGCATTGCGTGCGGATCGTTTAACACTTATCTATGAATGATGTGTTCTCGTAT
>JAVCDD010000132.1 GCA_030765125.1 Candidatus Hatepunaea meridiana | reverse complement strand
TTCGTCCATGCCGGCTATTGCGGCTGAGGTTGTATAAGTTCTTCCCTTACTGATTGATTGCATTAAAATCCTCACCTGTTGATCAGTGACCATTCAGATCCTCCTTATATATGATCTGAATAGTATATCTGATTCAGTTATTCAATGTGGGAATTTTAATTGTCGTTAGGCGGGAATTCTAATTGTCGTCAATCAACAAGATTTGTAATTCGTTTTCTTTGGTAATGGTGATAATGAATAGTAAGAAATTAGAATGCAAAAGATACGACATATTATATTTCTGTTAATCCTGCCTGTAGCTATTTCTGCGCAGATAAAGGTATCCGGTGAGGTTTCCGGCGTCTGGACAGATCGGAATAGCCCCTACCAGATTGAAGACTCTACATTCATTCCTGCCGATGAAGAATTAGTAATCCGCCAGGGTGTGACCGTTTACTTCCGCGGAAATGCGACTTTGTACGTTTACGGCAGTCTCAATATCCAAGGCACAGAAGAAGATACGGTCATCCTTCAGTTATCGCACAACGCTATGTCTCCCTGGAATGGTATCTACCTGTTAGACAATTCAACCGCAATATTCAACTATACAAACGTTTCAGGGGCTGACGAGCTGTTTCATCTGGGAGAATCAGTTGAACTCAATATAGATCATTCCCGTATGAGCTCCCTTTCTCGCTTCCTGCGTACTATGCCCGGTGGATATCAGACACAGACACAGATTTCCAATTCTACCATTCGATCACATTCAAACGGTGATCTCTTCGATATAACACGTGGAGCTATTCGCTCAACCGACTGCGATCTAAGCCTGCGGGAACCAGGCAACATCAGCGACAGCTTTGCGTCATTGGTCAGTTTCACCCGCTGCCGGATACGGGGGAATATACATGAATTTGACGGTTTGCTTGAACTGATAGACTGCGACATAGCAGCGCCTGGTGAAAGGATAGAAGCAAATATCTACAGCGGCGGTCGAAAAACTATTACAGGCTGCACGATAATGGGTGATGTAAGTATCAGCGGTTATGACGGGGTAGTACAGAATAACCATATAGGCGAAGAACTGAGTATAGATCATATTGAGATAGAGGGCGGCTTGCAGGTGTGACGATAATGTGACGGAAGGTGACGAAACGAAGTGTTGTGGTGTTGGGATACGTAACTGATTTGCATAAATAATCCCGAAAAAAATACAGAGTAAATAATTAGACTATTGCATTCACCTATTTTTCTCATTATATATAAGTTGTATTTGTAGAGTGACAGTTTGTATTTGACTCAGCTTTTCGAACTTTTATTATTTCAATGCTTAAGATGTTTCAGTATGACTATAAACTTCTGATTACTTCCCGTCGATCAGCAAATCGCATCTCAACTAATCCCGCTTTGCGTCTTGGCGGTATGAGTAATATCTCTATCATAGTGATTCTTGCGTTTATTACATTCCTGAATATTGCCCATGCCACATTGAAACCCCGCTGGACTCCTCCCAAACCGGAACATACCAAAGTTGATTCAAATTACTACCAGGATTGTCTGACCATTAAATTCGTTGAAGGCAGCCGGGTTCGTTTACGCAATAGCAAACTTGTTTCACTAACAGGTCGAAATCTAACGAATTATAATAAAGTTATAAGACAATATAGAATACGAAGTCTCACCCGCCTCTTCTCTCGTGCCGAACATCTGCTTGACGCTGAACGTGAAATAGGACAACAACGATCAGGAAAGCAGCTTGGCGACCTCAATAACTACTACCGTGTAATACTCGACTCTACAGAGAATCCTGAAGATTTCATTAATAATCTGAACAGATTAGGTGTTATCGAGATAGCATATCCAGAACCTAAGTATTATGCACCATTTGAAGACATCCCTCCTCCAACACCCGACTTTACAGAACATCAGGGATACTTGTACGAAGCACCCGGAGGCATAGATGCTCCTGCTGCCTGGGATTTTCCGGGAGGCAAGGGTGAGGGTATAAGAATCATTAGTATAGATGGACCAATTGGTAGATATGATCACGAGGATTTGAAAGAACCATTCTATATTAATCGTTATAATAATGCCATGGGAGCTCATTCCACAAGTGTATTGGGAATTATGATCTCCCAACATAATGGTTATGGAATGGATGGAATTTGTCCCGAAGTCGAAATCGGATCATATGAGGTTCATCAACATGATGACGGGTATCCAAATCTTGCCGATGGCATTAACCAAATTGCGGATACGCTTCGCGAAGGTGATATATTTACTACAACAATAGGGATTTTCATAGACTGGGTAGTTAACAACATTGAATGCTTTCAAGCGAATTTTGATGCTGTTAGCGCTGCCACAGCCAACGGAAGGATATGTGCCGCTGCTGCAGGGAACGATGGAGGTTTCATTCCCAATTTCCGGCATTCCGGCTCTATTTCCGTTGGAGCGGGAGCGCCCCCAAGCGGTAATTTTGGCCCCGACAGATCGAGACTCCGTTTTTCAAATTATGGACAGCGCGTTGAATTACAAGGCTGGGGTGAGGAAGTTGGTACAACATGCGGTTCTCTCTGGCGACCTGACATAAATGCCGCCAGACAAGGTTATGGCAATACATTTAGCGGTACATCAGGAGCAACGCCAATAGTAGCCGGCGCTATTGCCTGTATTCAGGGAATTACAAAAGCGCGAACAGGAGGTCGATGGACTCTAAATTGGCGTCAGATGCGTGATCTGCTTGTGGAAACCGGATCACCCCAGCAGGATGGTCCGAACGGCATGGGACATATCGGTCCCCGACCGAACCTTGCTGAGGCTATCGAACATATCCCTTATCCTTTCGGTGTTCTATATGGCAATGTTAGCGATTTTGAAACTGATGAACCGATAGAGGGCGCTCTAATCAGAACTCCCTGCGAAGAAGAAATCAGCGATGTAGAGGGCAACTGGATAATTGAACAAGCAGTAGCATTGGATAATTTTACTATAACCGCTTCCATTCAAGGATACAATGAAACAACAATTGAAAGGGATTTTAATGAAGACGACACGTTAGAGGTTGACTTTTCTCTTTATCACCCGGAATTTGATATATCTGTTGAGAACTTTAATGAGCAACTTTTCCCCGATTCGACGATAGATGTGATTTTCGAAATTAGAAATGACGGAAACGGACCGCTTGAATGGTCGGTAGAGAAACATTTAATCGGTATTGCTGATCTCTATCCCTGGGAATTACGCCGGTCTCATCCAGTCGGTTTAGAAGCAGAAGATTATAGATTACAAGGTGTGATATTTGCAAACGAGCATTTCTATATATCAGGAGGTGCACATGAGACTAATTATATTTATGTTTTTAATCGAGATGGAAGGATAATAAACTGTTTTCCACAATTAAGTAACTCAAGATATGGAATGAGTGACTTAGCCTGGGACGGTGAGCTGATCTGGGGATCAGGAGAAAGGAATATCTATGGGTTCACTACAGGTGGTGATTCGGTTGTATGCTGGGAAGGTCCGTTTAACGTAAACAATGCGTTAGCATGGGATTCGGACAGCAACCAACTATGGATTGCAAGTATTACCAGTAACTACATTATCGGTTACGACCGTGAAGGAGCTATAAGGGACAGTTTGGAAAGGTACGGATTTCGTATATACGGACTTTCATATTGGATAGATGATCCCGATGGCTACAAGCTATATGTTTATCATAGTCCATCCGAGGAAAGGCAGGTTGTACACAAGATAGATACAGATAACAGAGATACCTTATTTGTCGCCGAATTAACACCTGAAGATGGCGGACGACCGGGTGGGGCGTTTATTACCGACCGGATGGACATTTATAGTTGGGTATTCATAGCTTTATCTAATGCAGGCAGAAATGACCGGATCGACATCTGGCAACTGGAAAGAGTTATGGATTGGTTTGATGTCGATACGACAGAAGGACGGATTACAGCGGGTGATAACCAGGAACTTGTTCTTACACTTGATGCAACCGGACTTGATAGTAACGTATATGAAGGCGAGTTATTGATTAACCACAATGCAGCAGGTGGCAGTACATCTATTGAAATCACTCTCACTATTGAACCGAACGAGATTAACGAGAGTGAAAGACAGCTTCCAACTGAGTTTGGAATAACATCAATTTATCCCAATCCGTTCAATTCGACAACAAGGATCATGTACAACATTGAAAAACCGAGTATAGTCAGTTTGAAAGTATTCGACGTCTCAGGCCGTAAAGTAGCATCTTTAATTGACAATGAGCTATCTGCCGGTCATCACAGTGTTATCTGGGAAACCAAAGAAATGCCATCCGGTGTATTTTTTTTTAAGTTGGAAGCATGTAGTAAAGTCGCAGTCGGTAAGACCATACTAATAAGGTAAGAAATAAGAAACGACGTTTTTATATTCTGAAATTTTCCCATAAAATGTTTGATAATATACTAACAGACTATTTTATCAATAGTTAACATTTCCCACTTCAAAACATTTATAATTAACTCGTTCCCACGCTGGAGCGTGGGAACGAATTATCTTCCTCGGTTTCCTCATTCCCAACTTGATTGGGAATCCAGTAAGTCCTTGAATTCTCTGGATTCCCAATCAAGTTGGGAATGAGGAAATTACGAACTGGGAAATGTTAGTCATTAGATAAATAGCATCAGTTTAGTTTTTTTAAGAAAAGTTCAATTTAATTCATTTTACTAAGAAAGGAGCTTTCAATGAAAGCATTCAAGACGATTTTGGTAGTGTTATTTGCACTTATTCTGGTCTCAAATGTATTCGCAGTGCCGTTTTACATTCCAGTAAATGACAATCACCCGGATGCCGATGAAAACGAGGGAGATTTCCAGGCGTTGTTTGTAGACAATGTCGCTGTGTTTGAAGATAGGGGCGAAGGCGTTGATTATATATTTGGCGTCTCAAACCAAGAAGAACCTCCGGCAGTTGATGTCAATTTTGTCGTTAATACCGGGAATTACCTCCGGATCAATGATGGAGTGACAATTCAGCTTGAGGCAGGGGTTACATTAGAAATCCTGGGAAAAATGGAAAATAATGAGGGTGGAGAAACTCAAATTGTTTTTCAGCGTTACAATGACGGGTTAGTGCCAGAGTCTGATGCATGGGAACGAATATTGATAACAGGCGATAACCAAGAAAACGATAACGGTATTGTGGAATTGACAAAATGCTTATTTACCGGTGGCGGCGCAGGAGATCGTGTAGAAGATTAACCCAATTGGCATGGATTGATCGTACTTACCGGTCCCGAAGACGACAGTCGTCCTGAGCTCAAATTAACCGATTGTGTTCTTGAACGCAGTGAACGAAATGGGATTGTTGCAATTGTGGATGAAGATGGTGATTGGGACGATGTCATTGAGGGAGTGAACTTAAGCTTGATTAATTGTACAATCAATAATGCTGTTAATCCGATAAATGATTGTGGTGTTAAATTAGGCGATTGGCACCGTAATGCTGATCCATTTCACTTGATTGAAAATGAAGTCCTGATACAATCAACAGTTGTTGAGCACTGTGGATTTCATGGTCTTTATTTTCGGTTTTGTATCGGAACCTATGATATTAAAAACGATTCTGAAGATGAATCAAATTACAGCGAAAATGGATGGGAGCCGAATTTCGATGATCCTCCCTGGAGACCAGAGGGTTTAGGCTGCGGAATATTTTTCGATAATTCATTTCCCGAGTATCATGGACAAAGATTCCGTGTAACAATAAATATAGAAGATACTCACGCCGATGAGAACACATGGGATGGAATTCGTATCTATAATTCAGATGGGGAGACTAATATAAAAGACTGTTTTATACTCGATAATGAACAATGTGGAATATTCTATGACTTCTCTGGCGATCCTCTCCTTGTCACAATAGAAGGATGCATTATTCAGGATAATGATTGGGAGGGTGTTATAGCTAGAAAAGGGTCGGGTCATTTTGTTGCTATTCTAATAAACGATAATCAATTCATTAGAAACGCCATTAATCCTGCGGATGACCACGGTGGAGAAGAGTGGTCGTGCGCCCAGATTCACCTCAAAGGGCCATTAGGATTAGGCATAAACAATGTAATGGCGGCTGAGAATCAGCTATCTGAGATAAAGAATAACATTATCTACGGAGGAGAAGAGGGAGATCATGGTATTACCGGGATTCTGTTGAATGACCATATGGTTGGAGTTGTAAATCGTCTACCAGGCATTGTAGAAATACGTAACAATATTGTGTATAATGCAGACATGAATGGTTTGCATCTGTTTGAATATCAATTACAGGAATTTCAGCAAGTTAATATAGGACCATTTGTTTATAATAACGTAATCTATGGTAACTTGAACGGTATTTTTGTTTCTGATAATTGTCCTCAAAATAATTTAAACTGGATTCAAAATAATATCATTATGGGAAATGCAACTTTAGGCATAGATTACAATGCAGCAGGTAATCCTACCTTTGGATTTAATGGTTTCTCTGATAACGGTGATGGTGATGACGACGTCGATGGATGCCAGATCGATCAAAATAGTGTGCAAGACGATCCTTTATTTGTAAATGAGGATGCAGGAGAAGAGGATTTTCACTTATTATACGATTCTCCAATGATTAATGAAGGTAATCAAGGAGTAGATTTTAAAGATAATGATGGAAGCTATAATGATATTGGAGCATTTGGTGGTCAATCCGGGGGGAATTTCACAAGCGAAGGATTTGAGGATTACTGTGTTATTCCCGATGAGGATGATTTTAATAACGATAACTATACCTTGAAGTACGATACATACTGGATGTTAGGTGATAAGTATGTTGACCACAGTAAGGTTCTAACAATAACTGCCGGCGCTACAGTTATAATGCTCACAGATGTTCAGTTACAAATTGAAGGAACCTTAGTTGCGGTAGGTGATAACGGTTGGGATTCAGGTGAGAGAATTTTATTTAAACCTAATTTAGAAGATATTGATTTGGATGAAGAGAACGCATTCATCCCCAGCAGTAAGCAGCATAAAGGATTGTATTTCTATGAAGCTGAAAACAACAGACTGGAGTATTTTAGAATCTGGGGATCTGACCAATACGGCATAAAATCAAAAAAAACAACCAGTTTTACGGATTTCGAGAATGTTAGGTGTGATCATAACGAAAGCGATGGTTTTTATATCTATGGTTCTTCTACACAAGGTTATACTGATGTTGAAGTCATAGATTGCGATTTCTGGTATAATGGTTCCGATGGAATAGCGGTATCCGGGAACAAAGAGCTGGCTTCCATTTTCGGAGGTACAGCAAAATATAACGATCATTATGGGCTTTATGTCTATAATCATGCTGTTCAGTATGTTGTGGATTTTATTTCAGAAAAGAATGATTCTTATGGTTTTTCACTTAATAATGCTGATGTTTTTGAAATTACCGATGTAAGATCGATTAACAATGGTAACTGCGGCTTTCGTTTCCATAATGATACATCTTTCTTATTAGGTTGTCACGCCTTAGATAATGATAAAAACGGTATATATTGTAGTTATAGCAGTGAACCTGAGCTCGATGATTGTCGTATTGCCAATAACGGCTACAATGGCGTAGATTACAATGGTAATACTGCCGAGATAAAACTTCTTAGTTATTCAAGCAGAGTCAATATAGATAATGGATCTAATGATATTTGGGATGAAGATGTTGATCCGGGTGAGCCTCCGGATGAGTGTTTATTGTTCAGCTATATTCCAACTCCAATTATGAATCCCATTGAAGGCGCTGGTAATTACTGGGGTGATATTGAAAATGATGATCCAGAGGACTGGTTTGATTGTTTTAAACCGGGCGGAGATCCCAGAGTAGAATATGAAAATATAATGGACTATGCTACTTTTACAGGAGCGAGTGAAGGAAAACATACAGAGAGCATTGAGTATGAAAATGCAGCTAAACGACTTTATGAGTCAGCTCGCAGATACGAACGTGAAGGTGAATACCGTCGTTCAATTACACTTTACATCAGGATATTAGAAGATTATCCGGAAAGTGCGGTTGCATTTCTTACGCCTAAGCACTTGAGCGTATGCTGGTGGAGATCCGGACAAGATATATCCGACTTGATCTCTTACATCGAAAGATTCGAGTGTCCAGAAGAGGCATCAATTCTGGAAGATGAAATTTTCTTTACATTAAATCGCATCTTCCCCTTTAAGAACGTAATCCTTATTAGGTATAACAGTAAGTATATTACACATTTAAAACAGAATTCAGACATATAGTGTAGTGAGTTCTCACATGATTCGAATACCTTTCATAGGTAT
>JAVCDD010000259.1 GCA_030765125.1 Candidatus Hatepunaea meridiana | reverse complement strand
TATTCACGATTCTGGCTCCTTTTTGGAATTTTGTTACAACTATATACAATATAACAAAATAGGAGCCGGAATCTATACTAATGAACCATTAAAAAAGCCCTGTTTTATAGGTGCGAAACTTCAGTTAATAACCATAATGTTTGTACTACCCAAGTGGATTGATAGGCATGAATGCCTATCCTACTGAATATTTATATCTATCGCATACACCCACAACAACCGCTTATCTCGATTCTTAATAAAATTCTCTAACATAAATTTTGTATCAGGTATTATGCTTATTTTACTTGCATCTTTTCCATTCACAGAAACGACCACTGGCTGATCCATTCGGATCATATTCGGATGTATCTTAATTCTGAAAGCTCCTACTCGTGATGTTTCTATCTCAAATCTATTGCCAATTCGTGTTGCTTTCACTGCTCCTGAAGGATTTTTCCTTGCAAAAGCGTCGTATTCTGTCGAGGGAGGGAAATCCGAATGGAAAGTCATGGTGTTTTCACTGCGTTTTATTGTCATACTGAAGGCTTCACCTCGTTTCTTGGTGGATTTAGCTTCGGACAGCCCCTTTATATCCTTAAAGAAAATATCATCTAAGCCAATGACTATATCACCCTTCTGCAAGCCGATTTTGCATGCCGGCAGAGCGCTGTCCTGCATCACGGTCGCCACCATAACGCCTTCGCCCTCCCATTCACGATCCGTATTAAAACCGATAGTAACCCTATCATCAGTCAGCCGATGATTTATATCCTTATGCCAATCCTTCGCGATTTGTGTACTGTCCAACTCCGTAATTTCCAACCAATCCAATTGATTATATTTAAGATCGGACGTTTCCCAGTAAAGCTGCGGTTTAAGTGGTTTTCTGATGAAGGATTTGGTTCTTTCCTTAAACAGAGGCCATTCATATTTAAGGTGTTCGTAATTATGTCCGGCTGAGTCATAAGCGATAAAATTAAATTCACTACTATGCTCTTTTGCCATTCGAATAAATGGTTCAACCCTCGAAATGGGGTAGAGGCGGTCTTTACCACCATTTGATGCAAAGATCGGGCGACATTGAAGATTTGGCACATAAACAGGCATTTTTCCGACCAACGAACCGACCGGTATATAACCAGACCAGGGGAAGAACACCGCAAAGTCGGTAGGCGCCAGCATTGCCAGATGAAACGCTCCGCTTGCACCATCTGAGAATCCACCAATGAACACTTTGTCATCATCCACGTTGAATTGCATTTTCATTTCCCTGACTTGCCAGAGTATATTCGCAATTCCCGTATCATCCCACCAGAGGCAGCCCATTTTAGCTAAAGGAAAGAGCAAGAGCATACCACTTTCCTCGCAAACCGTGAAAATAGGATGATCTCCAATTTCACTATCCTCATCCGGAAATTCAGGACGACTGACACCGCCGTGCAGCCATATCATTAACGGAGTGGACTGCGTCGGGTCGTAACTTGTGGGGATGTAGATATAGTATGGCGCTTCCAGGCTATTGTTTATCTTGTGAAGTCGTCTGGTTGGTTTACCGGTGACTTCAGGCAGTGAGTAGTTACTAAAATTAGTAATCCAGGATATCAGTGAATCAGCCGGATATGTAGTAAGTTCATCAATAATATAATCAGTGACTGATTCTTCTGCAGTAAATAAAAGGTAAATCATATCCTGGGTTGTCATCTTGATTGGTTTTTCATCTGTTGTACCAATGCTTGGAAATATAAGTAGATACGAAAAAAGGGTAATTAACGCTGCTGTTTTAGTATTGAATCTATGAAGCATTTTGGTTCCTATCTGAGTTGATAAGCATTCCTGAAGGGAAAGAATGTGAATAGCGGTGGGTGAAACCCACCGAATCAAATTGCAAACCCTATAGCGACTCTGAAGGGGTCGAACAAGACACGGCTTCGTAAATTCTGTTTATTCAACCCCTTCGGGGTTAGTTTTTGTAGCGACATCTTCTCCACCGGTTTACACCGGTGGCTATTCATATTCAACCCCTTTGGGGTTTATTACCGTAAAATGACAGACAAGAATGTCTGTCCTACCCAGTGGGACTTTAACACTTACAAACTTCTAATAATTCAAACTTCTCGTCCATCCCTTGGACATTTGGACGATCTCTTTAACAGCTTTGATAGCGGTGTCTATGTGTTCTTCGGTGTTGAATGGACCCATTGAAAAACGTACCGTTCCTTTGATCTTATCCGTGCCCATTTGCTCATGGACAAGTGGTGCACAATGCAGACCGGTTCGAGTTGCAATATCATACTCCACATCTAACAACGTGCCGGTATTTGTCGCTTCAAAACCCTCAACGTTCATAGATAACACCGGAATATGATTCTCAAGCGATTCAGCACAGTAAAGGTTGACTCGATCAACGTCCTTTATACCTTCCCAGAGTTTCTGCATAAGTTCCATTTCATACTTATGAATAGCTTCCGGTCCGCCTCTGGATTCAATAAATTCCTGACCTGCTAGTAGCCCGGCGATGCCCATTGTGTTAAGAGTACCGGCTTCAAGACGATAGGGATATTCTTCAAGGTGAAATCTAAGCGCCGACTTGACGCCGGTTCCACCCCAGCGCGTGCCCATAATAACCGCATCTTCAGCGACGCATATCCCGCCGATGCCGGTTGGTCCCATCAGTGATTTATGTCCTGTAAAGCAGACTGCGTCAATGTTCATTGCCTTCATATCAATCGGTATAACACCCGCAGTCTGGGAAGCGTCTACAGCAAAGAAGACATCTCTTTCCTTGCATATTTTGCCAAATTCAGCGATTGGCTGGCAGGTGCCGATTACATTTGATCCGTGGTTGGTAATAACTAATTTTGTATCGGGTCGGATGGCGCGACGAATGTCATCCGGGTCTATAAAGCCGTCTTTGTCGAAAGGTAAAAACGTTACATCTATATCGCTTCGCTGCAACAGATGCCACAGCGGTCTGATTACACTGTTGTGTTCTAAGTTGGTGGTAATGGCGTGTCCTCCCTGGTGGCATAGGACACCCTGGATAACCTGATTAAGTGCGTCGGTAGCGTTGTATGCGAATACCAACCGTTCGGGGTCATCACCATTGAAAAATTCAGTAAGCTGCTTACGGCATTTGCTTACGGTTTGTTCTGCTTCAATTGCAAGATCATATCCGGAACGACCTGGGTTCACACCGAAGTTGCGGTAGAAATCGCTCATTGCTTGGTGAACGTTATCAGGCTTAGGCCAAGCAGTAGCTCCGTTGTCCAGATAAATCAATTTTCCCATTAAGTTTCTCCTCTTGATACTGTAACTAAGTAACCTATAAAGATAATATTAATATTGACTTTTAGCAAGTAGCATTACTTTGTTAAGTAGTGTCTGACCGAAAAGCCTTCAAGTCAAGCAGTAAATGACTTAAGGCATATATTTAATCTTGAAGATTTTGCTGTTTGTTCATTGAAATACTTACATAACATG
>JAVCDD010000120.1 GCA_030765125.1 Candidatus Hatepunaea meridiana | reverse complement strand
TCAACGGTCATCATCAGGCTGGTATGCACACGACATTATTAGATGGTTTGCACCTGGCAAGTGGGATTTATTTGATTCGTTTTGAGGCATTTGGATGTGTTTCACAAGTGAAGGTTGCGTTGGTGAAGTAGTGTCGTGGTGTCGTGGTGTCGTGATTGTACTCTTTTTCATTCACAACAGATAAACAGATTAAACAGATAATCAAAAAAATCTGCGTAATCTACGTAATCTGCGGTTAGAAAAACATGCGACAGGAGTGTCGCATCTACTGGATTTAGTACAAACAACAATAATATAAAAGAAGAATATTGAGATTTCAGAAAATTATCCCATTGATCGCTGTGATTCTAACGGTGGTTTTACTGGCTGGGTGTACTGCTAATAAGTATATGCTTGACGATCCGGTGAACGATCCGATTATGACCTGTGACGACCAGCAGGACAGCGATCTGGTTAAGGTCGAGGAAGGTGGAGGCGGGTCCGCAGGGGGAGGATGCCCTACGTGATAGCGCCCAACTTACGCTTCGGACGAAGCGCATCTTTAATATGTATGCTATGCCTGCTGTTCTGCATGACGCCAAACCGGTTGTCTGCCATCGGATCAAGCGGTATGTTCGCTACTAGAGTGAAATTTGAATATCAGTACAGCGATTACAACCAGTATAAGTACCCAATCATCGAGCGCAGCGATTCGATAAGATATGAATACGTTGATCCTTATATCGCAAATTTCCCGGAACACCGGTCACTGGCAAAGGTAATCCAGTCGATAGGACCTATTACCAACCTTGAACTGCGATATGAAACCTCAGATCTGACCAGCGATAAAAACCAGAGTCGATATTACAGTCGCTTAGACAGGGACGTTACCGATATGACGAACGTCTATGGCGCTTATCAATACTTGAACATCGCCTACAATTCACCGGATTCGGCAGCTTCAGGCGGTTATATGTTGTCAGCAGGAATGAAACATGATCGTTCCGGTTGGATAAAATATGAATTGAGCTTAAGTTATGACCATAATCGGGCTCCTGATGGTTTCCTTACGGAGACTGTTATGCCGATGGCGCAGATTCGCTGGTCGGTCAATTCGGTAACCGCTCTCAATGCGCGCTGGGACGGTTATTATGCCGAGAATGATTCGGGTATTTTCAACGCAGATGCCTTTACGGTTTTCGTTAGTCGTTATTTTCCGACTCAAACAGCAGTTCATCTTTTCTCTCGTTTTTACTTCAGCGACATTGGTATCACGTCATTTGCTCCGGCAATAGAAGTAGCTCAATATATCCGTTGGAATCTGACTGGACGGCTTACTTACCGTTATTATCAGAATAAGTATGAAGATGATGCTATACCGGACTTTATCGAAGGAGATTCAATAAAGTCACACAGCATTCGTGCTTACGTCGAATGGCAGATCGGGGCGGCTATGAAATTGCATTTTAAACTCCGTAAGTATATGGGCAACCAGGATATTCGTATGAATACTTACCTGTTAGGCTTCGAGTATGAATTATGATGCTTAAGAACAAATATTGCCGGATTAGTATAAATGCCTTTGCGTTGCTTGTTGTGGCGTTAACAGGTTGTGGTGATGCACCTTCTGAGTTGCCAATTCCAGTGGAGAACGCTGGTTTGATTATCATAAGCGGTTCTATCCAAGCTGCACCTGATGAAACGATAACACCGGACAGTATCGGTATCATCCTTGCGGGTGAAGATTTGGGTTACAATAGTAATCCGTTTACAATAAACGATGTTCTTACCGGTTTTTATCCAATACTGGTTTATTTCTCACTTGAATCAAAAACAATTCACGGTTCGGTAGTATATACCACTGTTAGGTTTAACGAGGTATCGGAAGTAAACGTCGAGTTGAAGACCGGCACGATTGTAGTTTTGAGCGAGATCGAAATCACATCTGACAACTCAGTAACACCTGAAACAATTGGAATCATTTTGGATGGGGATTCGCTGGGTGTCCGACTAAATCCCGACACCTTGACCTACATTCCGGAAGGTGTACATCAAATCTCAACTTATGGTTTATATGATGGGAAAAACTATTTAGGACCTGAACGAGATGTCGATGTATTATTTAACCAGATCACGGATGTCAATTACAGTATGTTTGCCGGAGGGATTCTGGTCATTAATGCGGGATATGACGGTCAACCGCTCACAGAATTCGGGCTTAAACTGGACGGTAACGATCTCGGTGTCGACGTGAGCCCACGGATCCTTCCAAACGTTGACGAAGGATTGCACAAGTTAGTCGTTTGGACAACCGTGGACGAAATTGACTATGAAGGCTGGCAGTGCAACATTGAAGTGACGCTTGCCGAGACCACGCGGGTTGATTTTGAAATGCAGGTTGTAGCTCCTGACTCAGGCTTTCACGCACCGGACATAGACTGCATAGACATAGACGGCAACAGCCACAGCCTCTCCGATCATTGGGGGGAGGTCGTTTATCTTTACTTCTTCGAGTACACGTGAGAAATCTGCATCGGGGAGGAGATTCCTTCCGCGCAAGAATTGATATATGATGCATTCCCTGACACCGTAGTTGAGGTATGGACTCTAAACGCCGACAGCAGGATTGAAGACGGTTGGTTGGAGAATTTTCGCACTGAACACAGCATAAATATCCCGATAATGGAGAATGCAGAAGACGCCTTCGACCGTTACCATCTCGGACGAGCCCATCACCTGTTGCCACCGATGTATATTCTGATCGACAAGCAGGGCATCATCCGTTACCGCAGAGCACGCCGTAGCGGGGATCTGGACGGTCGGGAGAAGATTGAAATGCTATTGGGGATTGTTGAGGAATTGGTAGGGGAAGAATAGGTTAAACACAAAGACACAAAAGTACGGAGTTTTTAAACTAATTTGTGTCTTTGTACCTTTGTGGTAAAAACAAATCAAACAAACACAACAATGCAATACTTAAAAATTCTACTAATCGTTTTACTTCTTTGCACGGCATCGCTTCAGGCGGATTTGCAGGAAGGGGATACTCTCCCCAATCCGACGCTGAAGTCTCAGGACGGCAAAGAGTTCGCACTGCACGACCTGCTTGGCAAGGTTACTATTATCCACCTCTGGAAATGTAATTGACCTCAGTGTCGTGCGGAGATTCCGCACCTGCAAAAACTGCTTCCGGAATATGAAGGCAAGCCGGTCAGCCTGGTCTCTATCAATACTAAAAACCCTAAAGGACAGGTTGACGCCGAGATAAAGAAATTCAGAAAAAAGTATAAAATGACCTATCCTATCTACTATGGCAAAGGTCAGAAGCTCAACAAGAATTTCAAAGTGCTGAAGCTGCCCAGGCTTATCCTGATCAGACCGGACAAGACTATCTATAAAGACGTTCTATTCCTGAAGACGCCGGAACTTAAAGTGGAGATTGATAAGTTACTAAGCGAGCTTCATGAGGAGATGGCTACGGATAAGTCTGCCGAAGAGTAAGGATCATGAATATCCTGTTATCCTGTCAAATATTAAAAGATTATGAACAAACAAAAACTTCTTACATTCCTAATTATGGCAGCTATAATAATAGCTTCCCTGGTTTATGGAATATTCTTGGGTGATCCTCAGGAAATGAGGATCGAAGCATCCGGTCTTTGACTGGAGTGCATCGGGATCGGATGATCTCAAGATATAATCAAGTTCGAAAGTGTGAAAGTACGAAAGTGCGAAAGAAAAACTTCTACTTTCATACTTTCACACTTTCATACTTTTACACTTTCGCACTTAGACAATACTTTATTTATTGAGCAACTTACGCACTTGGCGTACCGGATCCCATGGCATCGACATAGGTGTATAGTGAATATAGAGCCCAACTGCTAATCCGCTATGGTCGACCTCAGGAAACGGGAAAACCGAACTCGTTAAATCACCTGAGTTATCGTTTGAATCTGTATATGTCCAGATATCTGAAGTAGGATAAATGCGATATCCTGCTGAAAAACCAACGTTTATGTCAGGTGTAAAAGCGTAATCCAGACCGGCATTGACCTGTCCACCAATAGTGCTGTTACTGATGGTTATCGAATAATCAGTTGGTTCGTATTTCTGGACTACGGAGAAGAATTGCATTCCTGCCTTAGCTTCAACCGAAAACGCCATCTGCCCCATATACATCTTTTTCATAATTCCACCATTAAAACCCCAACAGAATGGCGGTGTGTTAGTCCAACCGGTGAGACCGCCAACACCCTCAAATTCTATCGCGGGGAAGGCAAAGTTACCACCCATTATGAAGAATGTTTGCCGTACCCCGATCAGACTTGCAAGATAAACCTGCAAATCAAAATCGAGACCAGTTGCAAAACCGTCGAATTCCTCTTTTACTTGAGTAAATCCGGCTGGAACAGGTATAAGCCCCTCGCTGATCTTCATTTGAAACATTTTCGGTTTAATGGCAATGTCAACGTTGTAACGAGGATGCTCGAGCACCATCATCCCACGACTCCATTGACTCTTCTTGACAGCCCAACCAGATGAAGTCTCAATTGGATTGGTCTTATTGTCAACAACCTCACCAACCCTTACCCATCCGGACTTTTCAAACACTTCAACACCATCTTCATTCAGCATCCATTCTCCGACCCAATATGGGTCATCCATATAGATGCCTTCTTTTTTCCCAAGTGGGAAGCGAATATCTCCGTTATCCACTTCAGCAATGGGAGCGGTAAGTTTGAACTCGTCTATTGCACGAGTTGCAATTTGCAGGTTATGGGCAAATGCTTCGGCAGTTGCATCCATAGCTTCATTCTTATCCTTATCGCTGTCCGATGCTGAAGTTTTCTTGGCAACCTTCTTCTTTATCACCGGAACCCCGCTGGACATATCAACGTGAAACCAGATTATACCTCCTTTTAGCGAGTAAGAGTGGACCCCCTTTTTACTAACCTTATGTTCGTACTCGGTAAGGATAGGCATATAAATGTATGCAGAGTTCATCACTTTCTCAATCTCTTCAAGAGTAATCCCCAACTCTTTGGCTTTGGTCGCCAAAAAGGATTGCTTCTTTGCCGGGCTGACCAACTCTCCTGCACGAGTTACCATTGCCCCCTCGAGTATTTCGAGGATTGTCGGAGTAAACTTTTCGCTCATTAACTCAGCGATTTCCTTTACACTAAGCTTCTCTTTTTCATTCGCAGCAGCGGTGAATTCCGTGAGAAGTTTATCAGGTAAAGGATTAAAATCGAATCTTTCCATCTCGATGTAGTTTTTGATTTGCGATAGAAGGATGTTGGTTTCACTGGGTGTGATTTCCTTGGCTTCCGGTGCAGCAAGCCAAATGGCATTGACATAAGAAATAGAACTGCGCTCTGATTTCTGCTGTCCAAAGACTGCAGGAGCAAGCACAAGCAAAAGTGATAGAACAAAGTAGAACATTAAAGACTCCAATTAAATTGGTTGTGTTAAACGAAACGTACTATTTGAGTTTTTATGCCATCAGTATGCCATAATACTTTTAAACACAAAAAGCCTCTGGCTTCATGACTGGCAACCTACTTTAGTGTCCTAAAACCCAAGCACATTACCGCATTTAACCAGAGGCCTATCAACCTGCATGGATGAGTAGGCAACCAGGAAAATGGTGCGGTAATGCACTTAGGGGATAGACCCCTATTGCTTACTTGGGTTTTAGGATAGTCTAATGATAATTACTTTCATTTCAAAAGTCAAGTCAATTAAACTTTTTCTGTTTCATATTTGAAAAACAGCATCATCCCCGGTTTCAGAGAAACGTGTTACTATATCACTGATACTTAAAACCAGACGCAACGTAAAGTCTAACCTTTCAACTTGTATCCTGAAACTCCAAACATGTTGCTTTTGATGTCATTTTTTATTATCTTTTTACCAATATTAAAGATTCTGTTGAAAAGTCAATAGTTTCAGAATTACCTACCCATTTTGTCATTCCAGCGAAAGCTGGAATCGAGTGCGAAAGTGTGAAAGTATGAAAGTGCGAAAGTCTTTCTTTCGCACTTTCATACTTTCACACTTTCGCACTTAAATTTATAAAACATTGATAAAAGATAAATCAAAAGCCCTCGCACCTTGCATAGCTACCTGCCCACAGGGTACTGATATACGTGCTGTACTTACCGCTATATCCCAGGCTGACCATAAGGAGCGACCCAAAGAGGAAGCGTTCGAGGAAGCCTGGCGTATCCTTACCAGGACAAACCCACTCCCTGCTGTCTGTGGCAGAGTCTGTCCTCACCCCTGCGAGACCGCCTGTAATCGTTGCGAAAAGGATTGCAGCGTCGGTATAAATGATATAGAAAGATTCCTCGGTGATTGGGCGATAGAACATAATCTTGCTTATACAAAGATCACCGAGCAGGAACGAGATGAAAAGATAGCCGTAATCGGTTCCGGTCCGGCGGGACTTGGATGTGCTTATCACCTGGTGCAACATGGTTACAAAGTTACCATCTTTGAAGCTCTCTCTGAAACCGGCGGGATGCTGCGCTATGGCATTCCCGCTTACCGTCTGCCTCGCAAGGTAATTGACGCTGAAGTACAGAAAATACTTGATCTCGGCGTTGAATTACATACAAACATTATGGTTGGTAAGGATATTGCTTTCGAGGACCTGTATATTCGGTACGATGAAGTATTTGTCGGTGTTGGCGCTCATCAGGGAGCTAAGCTTTACTGCCCGGGTGAAGATGCTTCAAATGTTTACAGCGGGGTGGAATTTCTTCGGAGAGTCGTAGATGGGAATCTAACCCGGAAATTTGGGGACAGTATACCTATTTTATCCGATATCCCTGGAAAACTTCAGACTTCTCATAAAATAGGTATACTGTCCCCAGATTTCACTTGGGAAAACGTCATCGTAATCGGTGGAGGCGACACCGCTATTGATGCTGCACGCGTCGCATATCGTCTTGGATCGAAGGTTACCATCCTTTACCGCCGCACTCGTAAAGAGATGCCGGCTATTAACGAGGAGATTGAAGAAGCTATCGCGGAAGGTATTGATATCCAATACCTCGTTGCACCCAAGGAAATCATAACCGAAAACAGCAATGCGGTTGCAATGATCGTTCAGCGGATGGAATTGGGCGTGCCGGATGATTCCGGAAGGCGAAGACCTGTTCCGATCGATGGACAGGAGTTTACAATTGAAACCGATAGCATTATCGTTGCTATATCTCAGATTCCTGATTGGGTTGGTCCCGATGAGTTAGTAGATCAACGAGGCTGGATCAAGACTGATGAAAACGGATCAACTAACCGCGAGAAAGTCTTTGCCGGAGGTGATGTAACAACATTAGGTCTGGTTACCGACGCCATTGCACAAGGAACCCGCGCCGCTGAAGCTATTCATGCACGCTTGTCCGGCTCTGAGTTGCCCGTGAAAGCTGAACAACCCATTGTTACGGCTGATAATATTGATTTCAATCATATAGCTGCCCTCCCGCGTCATGAAGGACACAAACTCTCGGTCAAGGAAAGGCAAAAAGCGCTTTGGGAAGAGATCAAATCCACGCTGCCTGACGAGGAAGTCATCGCAGAAGCCAACCGCTGCATCAGTTGTGGTTCCAGTTTCGTCAAGAAGAAAGCTACGCCGTTGCTCTGGCTGCGCCGTTTCACTCAGTTGGGTATTGGTACGATACTCTTTAACAGCTATTTTGCGGTTGCGAGCACTGCCAGGATATATGATGGACCTCTCAGAAATATATGCGTACCTGGCTTGAACTGCCATGCCTGCCCAACGGCATTAATGGGCTGTCCAATCGGCATGATGCAGCATTTCGCTGCCACGCATCGTTTTCCCTGGTTTCTGATCGGTTTCCTCGGGATTATAGGTCTGCTGTCTGGGAGGTTCACCTGCGGCTGGCTCTGTCCCTTCGGCTTAGTTCAGGATGCAACGAATGCCTTCAAACGGATTCCGGTTAATATCCCCAAATTGTTTAATTACTTCAAATATGTTGTGCTTGTGGGCTTGGTGATAATAATTCCTTACTTCACGTATGAGCATTGGTTCAGCAAGCTTTGCCCATGTGGCGCGCTGATCGGCGCTATTCCCTGGGGAATCTGGAACCCGATAGACCCGGATTTCGGCAGTCCGTACATAGCGCCGCTTGACATAGGAACGATGTACTGGATCAAGATATGGATATTAGCCGTCTGTCTATTGCTTTTCCTGTTCATCAAACGCCCATTCTGCCGCACAATCTGCCCGTTGGGGGCAACTTATGCGATGTTTAATCGAGTTTCGCTTGTTTCACTTAAAGTCAAGGATTCGTGCGTTGACTGTGGTCGTTGCAAGGAACTATGTCCAATGGATCTCGATTTCAGAAAAGAAATCAATTCGGAGAATTGTATAAAATGTATGGATTGTACGCAGTGTGAGCATGTTGAATTTGAGTGGAATTTGCCGTGGAAAAGTGGCAAGTAACAAGTGACAAGTAGCAAGTGTGTTCCAGTCAGGATTAAGAGAAATATGAGGACGCAAATAGCAGGATGATTGAGTTCAGAGTTCAACCTTCAGGTTGTTTTGTTCAGATCCGGATTCAGAGAAATCGGGCTGTGATACGAAGGTCCTGCAATAAATTTATCATCTGCGCCTGAATGGATACGCCCAATAACGTAGGACGGAATCTCATCCCGCCCTGCGTTACAGTTCATCATATAAATTGATAATGTCAAGGGATATGAAAAGATATCTGCAGCTCAATTATGAATAAGAACCTTACTATTCTTTTTGCTCTGGTTTTCGCGCCTGCTCGAGTGCGATCTGGTTAACAGATTGGAATGCCTTGTTAAGTGAAGCGCCATCAACTGCTTTGTTCGCGATTTTTTCAACCTGATTATGCGCCAATCCTAAATCTTTTTTCAATTCTTCAATTTTTTCCTTCTGAGTTGATATAGTCTCTTCCAGGTGCTTTATCCTTTCATCAAACACTTTTTTCTCCCAGGAATGATCTGACTTAGCCGACTGAAGCTTTTGATCCATTTCCTTCTGAAGATATCCCGAAATCTCCTTCTCTGTGCTAACCTTGATATTTTCCAGTTGATCGGGGAGTTCATCAATCTGCTTTCTTAGTTCCTCTAATTCAGATTCATGCAGGCTTATGGTTTTTTCGCGCTCAGTTAGTTCTTTCTCGCGAGTTTCTTTGAGTTCCTTTAATTCCTTCTCTAAGGTTATGCGTTTCGCTTCAAATTCATCCTCTTCAATTTTCCTCTTTCGGTTGCGTTCGTAAATATACTCAGCTTCCTCACGCTTGCGTTCCTTCGTAGTTTTTTCTTTTTCTTCCTTCCATTCCAAGCGAGTAATTTCGGTCTCTTTCTTAAGAGTATTTATTTTTTCTTCGTTGTCTTGTTTCAGAGTCTTCGCTTTATTCTGATATTCAGTTTCAAGCTCTGCCTTACGCTGAGAATATTCGTTTTCCATCGATACCTTTCTTTCCTCGTAAGTTTGTACAATTTTGGAAAGCGAATCGGAAGCTGCCTCGATATCATGAAGTTCTGACAGACGTTGCTCTTGTATTTCAATGGCAGCATTTAACGAAATTAAAGTATCTGCCTGTTTATTCATTTTATCGGTCAAGTCATTCAGAACTTCGCCAATTTGTATCCTTAGCTTACCGACATTCTCTACAACGCCTACTACCGTGGCTTCCTGTGCAAGTTTAACAGCAGTAGTTCTTTGATGCTTCTCAGCTTCACTCGCGAGCTTTTGCGCTTGTTCAGCTTCTTTGACCTTTCGTTTAAAAGCATCGAGTAGTTTTGTATGCTTATCTATTATTTCTTTCTTAGTCATGCTTTGCGACACATCGAATTGCTCATTCATTGTTCACTCCTTTAATGGATTTTGTGCGAATTGCTTCGCTGGTTTTGTATTATAACAATAGTAAATACTTAAACGCATATTTTCAAGTGTGGAAGCGGGGAATCTTGTGTTGTTGTGAAAAAAATGGAATATTTAACTTGGATAATCTAATTTGGTATGTTGTTTGAAGTGGTTTATTTAAGTAGTAATTAGAATTAAGGAATACAGTGAGACATTTGAAACAGTGCTCGAAAATGGTGGTAATAAACAGTTACGTAGTTACATAGCCCCGTTTCTCCGAAGCCTGGTCATCAGACATTTAATCCTCGACAGAATCCTAACTACAAGCAATTACACTTTTGGAGGAGGTATTTGTTGTAATGAAGCATTATTTATATACATCTTCCCAGCTTGATTTCCTATCACTTTTACGATTGGAGACCTATCAATAAGAATCAAGATTGTATGATGAAAAGACAGAATGGCATCTTGAAACTCCTGATTATCTTCTAATGGTGTTACATTTAATCCCAAATCTTGACATTTATCAATAGGTATATGACGGTCATGTATTTTGGTTTTTATATGACTGCTAAAATATGTAATAATTTTTCTCAGTTTCTGGGATACATTCTGTTCTTCGATAAACATCCCAGTTTTAAGTGCTTTCCTGGAAACATCCTGAGCCATTTTGCAAGCATTCTCACAGTTCCCAATTAAGGTGGGTCTATACTTTTCAAGAATAGGTCGCCAAACAAAGCTACGATTTGGATCTACAGAGACTTCCTTGTGAATTTTTTCGATTTCCCTTAACACTCCATCTGCTGGAATACCACTAATCATGGGATCAAATGGACCAAGGCTAGATTGCTTACCCATCACAATTTCCTTTGCGGAGAAAGCCAACATTGTTCCGGCTGACATCGCTAAATGTGGAACGATAACGCGGATATTCGTTCCAAACATCCTGCGTAAGTAATATATAATTGATTCTGTTGCAGATACGACACCTCCTGGAGTATGCAGAATCAAATCTAATCCTTTACTGTAGTCAAGTCCATGACAAGCAGTCATAAAGCCTGTCATATCAGCATCTTGTATTGTTACTAATTGTGAAGGTGGACTTTTTGTAAGGAATGCTGAGTAATAGAAAATAGCATTACGTTTTGCAATTTTGGCGACATCCTTAATTCGAGGCAATAAAGCCTTTGCAACTTCGAGTTTTCCATCCGCTTTATTTATTTGTTCTGTAATATCGTTTAGGATTGTATTCCAATCAGGCATTAAACTCTCCCATAGAAGGGGCAAGCATCAATCAAAGGCATATCCTCGTCTGGCATACGGTTTTCCTGGTATCCACAATCTAATGGCATTTCCGATAAACCTGTATCAAAATTGTTGTTTACAACATCAGTTGTATCAAAAACAATTTTGTAAGCCTCAAGGAATTTTTCTTCGGTTGTTAAAGGTTCTGTATTCATTTCACTCTCTTTTTGGAAATACTTATAATAATTACCAATGTTTACAATATGTATGGAATTTTTGAAAAATGCAATAGTATAATGCTGTTCAGTTTATATATTTAAATATTTCGGTTATGCCTTTAGCTCAACTGGAGTGCATAAGCTTGCTTATGCGTGGTGATGCGAAGCAAGCTTCGCTACTCCTGCGCCATTAAATTGGCTCTTATATTTAATATTTGGAAAGACTCGCAATACTTGAAATAGGTTTGCATATTAGAGACATTCCAGGATTCAATCCCCGGTTTCGGAGAAACCGGGCTACGTACCACAAAAATACAAAAGGCACGAAGATTTTTCTTCGTGCCTTTTGTGTCATTAACACTCGACAAGACCCATCGCGTCTACTTTACACCCACGGACAAGCCACACTCCTGCCATCACCGAAATCTCTGAGCGGGGGAACCTCTTTGGCGCAGCTTTCTTTGGCTATTGGGCAGCGGGTTCGGAAGCCGCAGCCGGAGGGTTTGGCTAACGGGGAGGGGACGTCGCCTTTCAGGATGATGCGCTCGCGTTTGCCTACTCCCTTTGGGTCGGGCAGCGGGACTGCGGATAGCAATGCCTTTGAATACGGATGCTTGGGGTCGTTGTAGATTGAATCCGCAAGTCCGATCTCAACCAGGTTGCCGAGATACATTACCGCTATTCTGCTGGAGATGTGCTCGACTACCGATATGTCGTGAGCTATGAACAGGAATGTCAACCCAAATTCGTCCTGAAGGTCCTGTAATAGATTTATCACCTGCGCCTGAATGGATACATCCAGCGCTGAGACCGGCTCGTCGGCTATGATAAGCTTCGGGTTGGTTGCCAGGGCGCGGGCGATGCCGATACGCTGGCGCTGACCGCCTGAGAACTCGTGCGGGTAACGCTGTGACTGCTCTGGGTTCAAGCCGACCTTGTCAAGCAGCCAACCGACGTGCTCTGTCCTTTCAGCCTTGCTCATTTTCGTATGCAGCAACATCGGCTCCTCGACGATCCGCATAACGGTCAGGCGTGGGTTAAGCGAGGCAAAGGGGTCCTGGAAGATCATCTGTATCTCTGCGCGATAAGGCTTCATCGTTTTTTTCTTCAAATTGGCAACTTCTATGCGTCCCTCATCGGTATTAAGCCATATCTCACCTTCCACAATGACGTCCGGCGCAATGGTGTGCAGGATGTTGATAATCGCCCGTCCTGCCGTAGTCTTCCCACATCCGGATTCGCCAACCATGCCCAGCGTCTCACCCCTTATCATATCGAAAGATATACCATCTATAGCTTTAACTTCAGCAACCTTTCTCAGAAACAATCCGCCAAATATGGGGAAACGAACGCACAGATTCTTTACTTCAATTATGTTATTCGCCATCATTTGCCTCCTTCATCAGCAGCGCTGCTGAAGAGATGACATCTCACCCAGCGACCCGGTTTTACTTCCTCCAGACGCGGCTCAACTCGATTGCAGATTGACATCACTTTTTCACAACGGTTTGAAAACTTGCAGCCCGGCGGTAGTTCGATTATACTCGGCACGGTTCCGGGAATGTTATAGAGCCTGTGCTGCTTCTGGATATCCGGTCTTGGAAGCGATTTCAACAGCCCGAGTGTGTATGGATGCAAAGGTTCCTCAAACAACGGTTCAACGTCAGCGGTCTCCTGGATCATCCCTCCATACATCACTATCACACGCTGGCAGGTTTCTGCAATAACTGCCAGATCGTGTGTGATAATTATAATTGCGGAGCCGGTGCGCCGTTCCTTAAGTTCCATCATCAGATTGAGGATTTGCGCCTGGATAGTTACGTCCAGGGCAGTGGTCGGTTCATCAGCGATGAGCAGCGCCGGATCGCACGACAGCGCCATAGCAATCATCACCCGCTGGCGCATCCCGCCGGAATACTGGTGAGGATAATCCTTCATCCGTTTACCCGCATCCGGAATACCGACTTGCTCGAGCATCTTGACCGCGTGATCGTGAACCTCATTTGATGGAACGAAGTTGTGATGTCTGATGATCTCTTCAACCTGCCATCCGATTGAGAAAACCGGATTGAGCGACGTCATTGGTTCCTGGAAGATCATAGCAATCTGGCGCCCGCGTATCTTATACATCTCTTCGAGGGGAATTTTCAGCAGATCGTGATCCTGGAATAAAACCTCACCGGCGACAATCTCACCGGGTGGATTGGGAATGAGGCGTATAAGCGATAGCGCCGTTACCGATTTACCGGAACCGGACTCACCAACTATACCCAGCACTTCCCCTTTATTAATATGGAAGTCAACCCCATCTACCGCTTTGCCTAAACCGGCTTCGGTAGTGAAATGGGTTTTAAGCCCTTTGACTTCTATTAGTTTTTCGTCTTTAATCATTTATAAGTTTCAAGTTACAAGTTTCAAGTTTCAAGTTGCAAGCCAAATTCATAGGGCGTTGCCCTATGCTTAATTACTTCGCTCTTTCAGAGCTTTAATAATGAATCTCCTTCGTGGTCTTCGTCGTGAAAACCGATAAACAATCTTACCTAAGCCGCGAATACTCCCTCGGATCGAAGGCGTTCCTTACCGATTCACCAATGAAAACCACCAACAGCAACGTAACGAACAACGCTCCCAACGGGAACAGAACCAGCCACCAAGAGAAGATATTGCCCATTCCCTGCGATACTAATTCACCCCAGGATGGTGTTGGCGGCGGCAGTCCAAATCCAAGGTAATCCAACGATACCAGAAAACCAATATAACCTACTATGGTAAACGGCGCAAAGCTGATGACCGGCGTCAGTGCGTTGGGTAAAATATGCTTGAAGATGACTATACGATCTGAAGCTCCCATCGAGACGGCAGCCTGGACATAATCTTTTGCTTTTTCACGATAAAACTCACCACGCATAAAGTAAGTCATTCCCATCCAACCAAAAAATGCTGCAATTCCAACCAGAAGTGAAAAATTCGGTTGAATGATAGCGCTGATGATGATAACAATAAACAGGAACGGCATTGCCTGCCATATTTCGATAATTCGTTGGAAGACTATATCAAACCAACCTCCGTAATACCCCAATGCAGCGCCAATACAAATACCAACAAAGTAACAAACAGCTATTAAAACCAGTGCAAAGGAAATAGAGATATTAAAACCGTATGCCAATCTTACAAACACGTCACGTCCACGATCATCAGTTCCGAACAAATGCTGAGGAGAAGGTGGATTTGGAGGCTCCTTGGTTGGATCGGTCAGACTTTCATAAGGTCCATAAGGATACAGCGGCATAAGAACCCAATTCCCTTGTCTTTCTTGTTTTAATTGTAACTTCAAAGCGCGATAGTCAGCTTCACCGAAAACGTCCTGTCCGAATTCCTTTCCCGAATGATACTTGAGAACCGGGAAATATGTCTCTCCTTCGTATTTTACAATCAACGCCTTATTGCTCATTATAAAAGGAGCAAAAAACGAGGCTATATACATTACCAATATGATGTAAAAGGAATAATAACCTCGCTTAAACTTCTTAAACCTCTTAATACGCTTGCGAAACAGCGAAACGGATTTGTATTCTTCTTGATTTATGTTTTCAGCCATTAAAATACCTTATTTGGTTCCTGTTGAACAAATCGTTATTTTGTCATTTTTTAGAAATAGTAGAAGCGACACTCTTGTCGCTTGAACTTCCATATTTCAAAGACATTGCCCAAGCGACAAGAGTGTCGCTTCTACTATTTCTAAAGGGAATGACAAATAGTTACTATTTAAAACGGATTCGCGGATCAACAACCGCATATATGATATCCGAGATTATAGCGCCGGTCAATTTGATTACACTGCCAATAACGAGGAATGTAAGCATTATCGGATAGTCTCTGACTAATAGCGCATTTAAGGTTAGTAAACCCATACCGTTAATATTGAAGGTCTTTTCAATTAGATAAGAACCCATGAAAAATAATCCTAATAATCCACCAATATTAGTGACAATCGGGATGAGTGAATTACGCAGGGCATGTGTAAAAACGACTCGCTTTTCCGTAAGTCCCTTAGCAAATGCAGTTCTGACGTAATCATGACCCAGATTCTCCATCAATGAATTCTTCATCAATATTGTCATACCTGCAAATCCAGCGACCATATAAGCAATCACCGGCAGGACTGTGTGATGTACCTGATCTGTTATTTTTCCCCACCAGGATAGATCACCCCAGAATTCACTGCGGAATTCACCTAACGGGAAAATATCCCAAAAGCTGCCGCCTCCTAATAGAACCAGTAGTACCGCTCCTAAAGCCCATCCAGGAATAGAATAGCCGATAAAAACCAAAACACTGGAGACCAGATCGAAGGGTGATCCGTGCTTAACCGCTTTAGCAACACCGAGCGGTATGCAGACAACATAAGTAAGAATGAAACTGATAAGCCCAAAATAGATTGAAATTGGAAAACGACTTACAATTAAACTCCATACCGGTTCTGCATAAGTATAGGAATTGCCAAAATCCAGATGAAAGATATCCCATAACCAGAGGATGTAGCGAATGTGTATAGGCTTATCGAGATTATAATACCTTTTCATCTCTTCAAGGGCTTCTGCCGGAATTTCAACAGAGCCAAATTCATTTCCGCTGCCGCCAGCGGTTTCAATGACACCGGCACCGCTGCCTATTATACCACCGCCGCCCATCTGAGCCATTCCGCCTTTGAGCTTCATTATTTCCTGCTCTAATGGACCACCAGGGGTGATTTGTAGTATTACAAATACCATTAAGGTGATTCCAATAAAAGTTGGAAGTATCAACAGAATACGACGGAGGAAGTAACTCGTCATACCACTCATTTATTTATCTCCTGCATATTTCCTCTGAATATTGTTTGATTGTTTGATTGTCTCATTGTCTCATTGTCTCATTGTTATCTTCTCAATCTGTTTAATCTGTTGTGAATGGGATTTTTTTACTTCATTCCCTTAAGTTCATACTTACGCCCATGCTTCTTGTTGTACTCTGGCCAATAAGTTTGAATCGTTTTGCCGACTTCAAGCTGGATGGATGGATCCTTCCTTGCTTCTTCAAGCCGTGCTGCCTTATCTTCATCATACGCGAATAGAGACATAATTCCGCGCCAATCACCGGTTCGGCTGAAAATGCACTCCGGATAATTGAATTTATTCCAGAATAAAACACGGTGATGCGGTGCAAACCATCCCAGTGCAAACGGTTGAATCTCCATTAATATACCGTCAATCTCACGAATCATCTCAACTCGTTTATCCTGATCGAAACAAACGTTGTATGCCTTGATAAGTTCATCAATCCTGTCGTTTTTTACACCTGACAGATTATTCGTGTTAAGTGGATCAGCCGTCCAGGAAGATACATCGTTTTCCGGATTCGGGAACAGCAGTCCACCCCAACTCTGCCAGTGAATCTTGAATTTGCGCTCGTTGACCATCTTGAACATCGTGGCGCCTTGAGACTGCCGGAGGTTCAGCTTGATGCCGACTTTTTCAAGGTCTTCCTGATATATAGTAAGAATCCTCGCAAATGAAGCCGCTGCAAAGGTGAGGTCTAATTCAAGCGCTTCACCTTTATCGTTCACCAGCCAGCCTTCCTCGTTTCGTTCAGTCCAGCCGCATTCTTTAAGAAGGTCAACTGCTTTTTCAGGATCGTAGCGATACTTCGGATTATTCGGATTCTCGTAAACGCCACCGGGATAATAACTGTCGGAATATATATATTCATCAAAGAAGAGTTGCGACATTAGCTTTTTACGATTGAAAAGATAAGTGAAAGCCTGGCGCATCCTTATGTCTTTGAAGGGTTCCTCACGCATATTGAAGACGAAACCGGATACTCCCTGCGGTTCGTCGTTGAATATCTTCCTTTTCTTAATCAGACCGCGCTTGATGTTCTCGAAATCACATTCTTTCTTCCACCATTGTGCACGACCGACCATATAAAAATCTAATTCACCCTTCTTGAACTTCTCAAAAGTCATCATTTCATCGTGAATTACTGTAAACTTGATCTTTTCAAAATTCGCGAATCCTTTACCTTTGGGGTTGTCTTTATCCCAGTAATCATCGCGTCGTTTAATGGCTATAGATCTACCCTTCTTGATATCTTCCTTAACCAGGGTGTATAATCCCGATCCGGGCGGCATTTCAAACTGGAATACTTTCATATACTGCTTACCTGTAAGATGTCCGATATACTTTGCCGGCATAACGCTCATACCGCCAAAGTAAAGGAAAAACTTCCAGTTAAGTTCCGTAGTATGAACACGCAGGATGTAAGGGCTTTCGGCAACCGGTTCCTCATACTTACCCCAGATCATATTCACATAAGGTGCAAGGATACCCTCGTCCACACGCAATTTCCACGAAGCAATCACATCCGCTGTAGTAACGCGGCTGCCATCGGAAAATCTTGCATTTGGATCCATACGAAACCAGAATGTGCGGTAATCCTCGGATACTTTCCAGTGTGTGGCAAGCGAAGGAACGAATTCCATCTCGATGGAACTAACGCCTATTAAGCTCTCATAAACCATATTCTGACATAACCTAACGAATTGGCTGTTAGAATCCTTTCCGGTTATTCGCAGCGTGGCAGGAAATTCAAAGATAGCCCATGTGATTCTTCCGCCGGGTTTGGCGTCAGGATGAGGTTTAAGCGATTCATAATCTTCATTGGTCAACCAGCCTTCGCCAGTGAAACCCTCGCCGCCCAGTTCGGCAGAAAGATCAGGCAGCGCTCCGGGTGGAACATTTTCCAGTGTAACCTCAAACTTCGGTAATTCTTCCTCTTCCACCTTCTCGCCACTGCCGCCGCAACCGGCGATTAACCAGGTGAATGTTATTATTGTAATAAATACTTTGAATAGGTGATTGTTTTTTTGTTTCATAGATTTATGATTCCTGTTTTGGTTATTCCTGTTAAAATAGTAGAAGCGACACTCTTGTCGCTTGAACTTTCGTATTTCAAAGACATTGAGCAAGCGACAAGAGTGTCGCTTCTACTATTTTTTATACTTGGTTGACAGCGGAGTAACTATCCCGTCTTTGCGAGGAACGAAGTGACGAAGTAATCTCCTCCTAACCACTGTAGATTGCTTCGTCACTTCGTTCCTCGCAAAGACGGAACTTTTTACTTCAGCGTATAATCCCGTCCATGCAGTTTATTATACTCTTCCCAATACTTAACCTGAACTTCCCCCACTTCAAGCTGTTTTGATTTGCTCTTCTTGGCTTCTTTCAGTTCCTTCTCTTTCGCCTCGTCAACCCACCAATATTGAAGGACTCCAAGCCAATCTCCCGTTCTGGAGAGGTATGAATCGGGATGACCAAACCTGTTCCAGTAGAGAATACGTTGGAAGGGCGCATACCAACCCAATGCGTAATGTTGTATATCCATCAATATAGAATCAATTTCCCGGATCATCTTGATACGTTTTTCCTGGTCAAAGCAGACGTTATATTCCTTGATAAGCTCATCTATTCTATCATTCTTGATACCTGCCAGATTAGTAGTATTTTGCGGATCGGCAGTCCAGGATGATACGCTGTTCTCCGGATTGGGAAACAAAAGTCCCGTCCAACTCTGGAAGTGGATATTGAACTTTCGCTCGTTTACCATCTTGAACAACGTACTGCCTTGAGACATCTTCAAACTCAGCTTGATGCCGACTCGCTTTAAGTCTTCCTGGTAAACGGTGAGGATTCTCTCAAATGATTTCGCACTGAAGCTGATTGTCAGTTCAAATATTTGCCCCTTATCATTGACCAACCAGCCATCCGAATTACGCTCTTTCCAACCACATTCGCTAAGTAATTGAACGGCTTTTTCGGGATTATAACGGTACTTGGGGTTGTTTGGATTCTCGTAGACGCTGCCGGGATAGTAACTGTCTATATAAGTATATTCGTTGAAGAAAAGCTGTGATATGAGTTTTTCACGGTTCATAAGGCAGGCGAATACTTGCCGCATCCGTTTATCGTTGAAAGGCGGCACACGCATATTGAAAACAAAGCCCGAAACACCCTGCGGGTCATCGTTCCAGACCTTACGCTTCTGTATCAAGCCTCGTTTTATGCTCTCAAAGTTGCACTCTTCCATCCACCACTGCGCACGACCAACAAGATAGAAATCAAATTCACCCTTTTTGAATTTCTCAAAACGCAGACGCTCATCATTAACTATGGAGAATTTGATGCGTTTAAAGTTGAAATACCCTTTACGCTTGGGATTATCCTTATCCCAGTAATCATCCCGTCTCTTAAGCGTCAACGACCTGCCTTTAATTATATTCTTTTTATCAAGTCGATATGGTCCTGTGCCGGGCAGCAATTCGAACTGGTACTTCTTCATATATTCACTGCCGGTAATACCGCCGATATACTTTGCAGGCAAAATGGCAACGCTTCCAAAATAAAGGAAGAATTTCCAGTTAAGTTCTTTAGCCTGAACTCGGACGATATATGGGCTTTCAGCGACAGGTTCTTCGAACTTATTCCAGATGATGTTTGTGTATGGAGCGAGTATACCTGAATCAACCCTCAATTTCCACGAAGCAATAACGTCCTCTGATGTAACGCGGCTGCCGTCTGCAAAGCGAGCGTTCGGGTTAATACGGAACGAGAAGGTTTTGTAGTCGTCTGAGATTTTCCAGTGTGTGGCTAATACGGGTGTAAATTCGAGTGTGGTTGGATGAATGGTAATAAGACCTTCGTAGACCATATCACTAATAAGGCTGATGAATTGGCTGTTTGAGTCCTTGCCGATGGATCGTAGAGTAGCAGGGAATTCACTGATTGCCCAAGTGATCGAACCACCTATCTTTCCGCGCGGGTCAGCAGTGGATTCGTAATCATTGTTTGACAACCAGCCTTCACCTGTAAAACCCTCACCGCCAAGCTCGGCGGGAACATCAGGCAATGCTCCAGGCGGAACAGTTTCCTGCATGATGATAATATCAGCAGCGGTCTCCTGCTCCTGTTTTCCACCACCACCGCAGCCAACGATAAACAAAGCCGTTATCGTTAGTGCAAGAAACGACCTTAATGTATAACTATTTCTATATTGCAATAATACTCCCCTTTTTCAGTAGCGTAAGCGTCTCCGTCTGCGAAAACACACATGCGCAGAAACGTATGCTACATTATCTTTATAACTAATAATAATAACACATTTACACCCTTATATCAAACATAAAGACAATATATATGGACTCAAAATACTTAAAATGACAAATTACTCCGAACTGTTTTTTCCCTCTAACATCTTCTCTATTTCGTTAATATGTTTTACAAGTTCATCATTTGTTAGATTTAATTCGCTGGCGGACTTGAACCATACTAAAGCTGAATCCTTTTCACCGATAAGATACAGATATGTACCAAGGTTTTCACAGTAGCTCCATTCGTAAGGATCAAACTTCACAGCTTTACGAGCGAAAAAAATCGCTTGATGCAGGTTTTTATTGTCTTCAACAGGATCAAATTCGTAGGCAATTAAACCTAGTTGATGGTACGTAGGCGCATAATCAGGGAACTTAACTACATTATCGCGTAACAAATCAATAGCGCCTGACGGATCTCCAGTAACTGCGATTCGACAGAATGCCAGTTTACAGAACAGTTCCGGATCTTCTGTACCTCCGGAATACGCTTTTTCCAGGTAAGGATAAGCTTCGCGCTTTTGGTCAGCGTCAAAGAGCATTAATCCTTTTTCCATTGCTTTTTCTGTAGAAATACCGCAACCGGAAATTAACAGTAACAGGAATATAAGAAGTGTCTGTTTCAATAAATCGCTCTTTTTAATGAGGAGTTCAGAGTCTAGCCTTTAGGCTGTTTTGAGCTTGATGCACACTCCGATAGTTCGAGAAAGGAAAACAGCCTAAAGGCTGGACTCTGAACTTAACACGCTGAAGCGCGTACTCTAAACTCTTTTCAATACCTACCCGTAGTCGCGCTGTATATCAGAATTCCCGCTGCCACCGCCAAATTAAGCGATTCTGAACGACGTGCACCGGGGATTGAAACCTGCTTATCTGCCAATTCTAGATATTTCTCACTTAGTCCCTCACTCTCACTACCAATTAACAAAATACGCGAACCCGAACCTGTGATTTTAGTCTCAACATTGTCTCCGTGAGCTACTGCTGCCCATATCTCTGTATCCTGTTGTCTAAATTGTCTCAACCGCTCTAACAGATCACCCCTCTTTAAGACCGGTATACGAAATGCTGCACCCATCGAACCACGTAACACTTTTGGAGAATACGGATCCACCGATCCCGGTCCAAGCCATACTTCGTCTACACCAAAATAATCCGCCGTTCGGATGACGCCTCCCAGATTGCCCGGATCTTGAATACGCGATATCGCTACTACTAATGAAAACGAATCTTCGGGTTTACGATAAATGAAACCGGGCTGCGGCGCTACCGCAACAATCCCGGGAGGAGTATCCATTTCAGAGATAGATTTCATTAAGCGCTGAGTAACCGGCTTGACCTCGCATCCACTATCTATTATTCGTGCAACCACTCCCATATTTGCATATTTGAAAGCAATGGTATACCATACTCTGGTAAGAGGATGTCCAATGTTTAATGCTTCTTCGATCAGCTTGATGCCTTCGAGCAGTATACCTTCTTCACTATCACGCTTGCCTATACGTTTTCCCCAGGTTATTAACCTCTTGTCAAATTTGGCAAGATTTTTTTCAACAGTTGTTTCAGAATTCAACATAGATATCACAATTAAAGGTTACTCCTCTACTCCCATTACTTGAATAATTAACTTACGATGACGAGGACGGTTGTCAAAATCAACCAGCGCTACTTGCTGCCATGTACCGAGCGTTAGTTTGCTATTCAATACAGGTACTTGCAAAGATGGTTTGAATAATGCTGCTAAAAGATGCGAGTATCCATTGCCATCATGCCATTTCTCATCATGTTGGTAAGTGACGCCTCGTGGCGCAAGTCTTTCGCATAATGCTGGTAAGTCTTTAAGCAGACCGGGTTCATATTCAATCGTCGTAATTCCAGCGGTTGATCCCGGTACAAAGATCGTCATTATACCGTTTATTACGCCTGATTTGGACAGCACATCATTTATTTGATGACTAAGGTCAATAATATCAGGGAAACCATTTGTTTTCAGTTCAATAGTTTCTGTGTGGACTTTCAATTGATATTTCCTTTAAAAAATAGTAGAAGCGACACTCTTGTCGCTTGAAATTTCGTGTTTAAAAGACATTGCTCAAGCGACAAGAGTGTCGCTTCTACTATTTTTCGACCCCCCTTTGTGAATGGTCTGGCAACATCGGTATCTTAACGCCCAATTCCTGTGCAGTCTCAATCGCTTCCTCGTATCCGGCATCCGCATGACGGATTACTCCGGTTGCCGGATCATTCCAAAGCACTCGTTTCAGTCTTACAGCCGCTTCCGGTGTGCCATCGCATACGATAACCATCCCTGCATGCAACGAATATCCAATGCCTACACCCCCACCGTGATGGTACGACACCCAGCTTGCTCCACTAACTGCATTTGAGATGACATTAAGGATAGGCCAATCAGCAATGGCATCGCTGCCGTCCTTCATCGCTTCGGTTTCACGATACGGCGAAGCGACGGATCCGCAATCGAGATGATCGCGTCCAATGACAATCGGGGCGGACAATTCACCAGATGCAACCATATCATTAAAAGCAAGCCCTAACTTATGTCGCTCACCCAAACCAAGCCAGCAAATACGCGAAGGAAGCCCTTGAAAAGTAACCTTCTCGCGTGCTAATCGGATCCAGCGATTAAGCGGCTCATCATCTGGGAATAGCTCCAGTACCTTCTGATCGGTTTTGTAAATATCTTCAGGATCACCGGAAAGCGCAACCCATCTGAAAGGTCCCTTACCTTTGCAGAACAACGGTCTGATGTAAGCAGGTACAAAACCGGGAAAATCAAAGGCTCGCTTTGCTCCACCCTTCTCAGCTTGAGCGCGCAGGTTATTACCATAGTCAAAGGTTATTGCGCCACGATCAAGAAGCGTAACCATATCTTCGACGTGCCTGACCATCGTCTGATATGAACGCTTTTTGTACTCATCAGGATCCTTTAATCGTAAATCTAAAGCTTCAGCATAGCTCAGTCCCACTGGAACATAGCCATTTAGTTCATCGTGCGCAGAGGTTTGATCAGTGAGAACTTCCGGTGTAATATTACGCTCGATCAACTCGTCTAATAAATCAACAGCATTAGCAAGTACACCTACAGATAGAGGCTGTTTTTTATCTTTCGCATCGAGCGCCCAATCAATCGCTTCGTTGAGATTCTCAGTCCAGTGATCCAGATATTTGGTTTTAATACGCCGTTCAATACGCTCAGGATCAACTTCAGCAATCAGTGCAACTCCTTCATTCATAGTAATCGAAAGAGGCTGTGCGCCACCCATTCCTCCTAATCCGGCTGTGACAGTGAGAGTTCCTCTCAGACTGCTATTGAAATTCTGGCGTGCTAACTCGGCAAGAGTCTCATATGTACCTTGAAGGATGCCTTGTGTACCAATATATATCCAGGAACCGGCGGTCATCTGCCCGAACATAATCAATCCCTGACGTTCCAATTCTCTGAAATAATCCCAATTCGCCCAGTTAGGAACGAGATTTGAGTTAGCTATTATTACTCGTGGCGCATCAGTATGAGTGGGAATAATTCCAACCGGTTTACCAGATTGCACAAGGAGCGTCTCATCATCGGCAAGGTTTATAAGGCTTTCGGCTATAGCACCCGCTGCTTCCCAACTGCGTGCTGCACGTCCGGTGCCTCCATATACGATCAGTTCATCACGATTCTCAGCAACCTCAGGATCGAGGTTATGCAGCAGCATCCGAAGCGCTGCTTCCTGGATCCAACCGCGACATTGAATCTTATTACCGTGAGGAATTTTCCAGTTGCGAATATCCATATCATCTCCTTCTTTTAGTAAATCAACCCCGTATAGGGGCTGATTTATCACGCCCTTTCATGTTACTGGCGAAAGTAAAAGCATTTAGAATTCAAGTTTCAACTTGTGGATCATTAAAAAGGCAACCCATAGTACGAGTTGCCTTTGAATAAATTCACATAATTGGTGTCTTAAATCAATGTTTATTAAGTCATTCTGAACGAAGTAAAGTGTCAAATATTAAACACTATTTAGATTCTTTGTTTTCTTGGATTTTATCTTCAGAAGCATCATCCTTAGAATTATCATCTGAGGTTGTTTCATCAGGTTCGGTAACAGCTTCCTCTGTACCTTTCTTCATTTCCATCTTCTCTTCAACGGTCGCCTCTTGAGCTGCTTTAAGTCTTGATTTAGTCTCTTTGGCTTTCTTAGGAGCAGCAGTCTCAATAACATCATCAAATCCTACAAGTTCTAGGATTGCCATCGGTGCAGCATCACCACGGCGGGGTCCTATCTTTATAATTCGCGTGTATCCACCATTCCGATGTTTAAAATGTGGACCAAGTTCATCAAATAAGAGTTTAACAGCATCCTTGTTATGCACATAACGCAATACATGTCTACGGGCGCTAACATCCTTCTCACCACGACGTGCAAATGTTATCATCCGTTCTGCAAACCGACGAGCATATTTTGCCTTGGCAAGCGTTGTGATAATTCTCTTACTTGTAAACAATGAAGCGGACATATTACTTAAAAGCGCTTTCCGGTGACTTTTGGTTCGATTAAGATGTTTTTTATCGTAGCGGTGTCTCATATCAGTCCTTTGGATTCAAATTTGTTAATGCTGGCTTTTGCCTCACTTCAGGACCTAAATATTTTTCGATGTCAAATCCAAAATGAAGGTCATGATTAAGCAAGATTAAAGATAATTCGTTGAGTGATTTTCTTCCGAAGTTCTTAAATTTCAGCATCTCCGGTTCATCTTTTGAAACCAGATCAGCTATAGTGCGAATCTTAGCTTCTTTAAGACAATTGGCTGATCTAACCGAAAGCTCTAACTCATCAACCGGTTTTCGCAATAACCTTCTAATCTTAAGTATTGCTTCATCCGTTTCAATATCTGTTTCTTCTTCAGAGGATTTTACTTCGAAATTGATAAATAAACGGATATGATCGCGTAATATCTTTCCGGCGTATGTCAAAGCATCATCCGGAGTAATAGAACCATCTGTCCATACTTCGAGTATAAGTTTCTCATAATCGGTCTTATGTCCTACTCTTGTATGCTCGATCGAATAGTTAACTCGCTCAATCGGTGTGTAAATTGCGTCTAAAGCGATTGTACCGATTGGTATGTCATTCTCATTACTATCCTCGGATGGAACATATCCGCGACCCCATTTCATAGAAAGTTCTATGCTGAAGTCTGCATCTTCGTTTAAATTGGCAACTACGTGATCTGGATTTAGTACTTCGATCTCATTAGTATTGCTTTGTAAATATCCAGCAGTAACTACGAGTGGTCCCTTAAGTTGTAATCTGGTTTTTACAACCTGATTCTTCAACATCTTTAGTTTAACGCCTTTTAACGCCAGGATGATTTCGGTAACATCTTCCTTGACTCCTGGAATAGTTGTAAACTCATGCAATGTACCATTGATACGCAATGAAGTTATTGCTGAACCGGGGAGGGAAGCCAGTAATACTCGCCTTATAGCATTACCGACGGTTGTACCATATCCTCTTTCAAGCGGTTGTATTATGAATTTACCGTAATTTATCGAATAACTCGTATGATCGACTTCAATCGATTCAGGCATTTGGAAACCTGGTCCGTTCATACAGGAATAGCCTCCTGAAAGATTCGCTTATCTCGAATACAGCTCGACAACGAGCTGTTCGTTAATAGTCATGGGAATTTCTTCCCGCTTCGGTCGTGTGAGAAATACACCTTCCATCCTAGCTTTATCCAGTGATAAATATGGTACTACTCGCTCCTGATGTAAATGACGCATAGCTTCGTGAATAACATTCGTTTTCCGTGAGCGTTCACGTACACGAATGACGTCACCTGGTACAAGCGTATAGGATGGGATATTTACTTTGCGTTTATTGATCTCGAAATGCCCATGATTTACGAGTTGACGCGCAGCTCGCAAAGATGGCGCAATTCCAAGTCGATAAACAATGGTATCAAGACGACTTTCAAGTCTAATCAACATGTTTTCGCCTGTAATACCTTTCTCGGCAGATGCTTTTTTATAAATGTTCCTGAATTGTCGTTCCAATAGACCGTAACTGCGGCGGATTTTCTGTTTCTCGCGCAACTGAATACCGTAGTTTGATACCTTAAAACGACGGTTCATACCATGTTGTCCTGGTGGAAACCCTTTGCGTTCAAATGAACACTTGGGTGAATAACAACGATCACCCTTTAAAAAAAGTTTCATACCCTCTCGACGACATTGTCTACAAACCGGTCCCGTATCGCGGGCCATTTATACCTCATTAAGTTACAAGTTCTCAAGTTAACAAGTTTAAAGTTTATAAGTCTTCGTCTTGTAAACTATTTATTAAATTCGACGTTTCTTTCTTGGACGGCAGCCATTATGGGGTAGCGGGGTTACATCGCGAATAGCTGTAATCTGAAGTCCTGTAGACTGTAGCGATCTTATAGCAGATTCTCGTCCTGAACCTGGTCCCTTTATTAGAATGGATACTTTCTCCATTCCCATATCCATAGCTGTTTTCGCAACCAGATTAGCTGCTTGTTGCGCGGCATAAGGTGTGCTCTTTCGTGATCCTTTAAATCCAACTATCCCACTGGATGCCCAAGCAATCACATTTCCGTAAATATCAGTAATTGTAATTATTGTATTATTGAAAGAGGCTTTTATATGGACAACGCCTGTCGCATCAACCTTTTCCCTTTTACGCGATTTTTTCTTATCCCCTTTTGCCAACTGGCTTCCTAATGTTTAATTATACTATGACTAGCTTTTCTTTTTCGATGGTGAAGCCTTACGCTTACCACGACGGGTGCGTGAGTTATTGCGAGTATTCTGTCCACGACACGGTAAACCACGCCGATGACGAAGACCACGGTAACTCCCGATATCAACAAGTCTCTTGATATTCATCTGCACTTCGGTGCGCAGTGGACCTTCAACCTTGTATTCATCGTTGATAAGATCGCGAATCTTCTTAACCTGCGCATCGGTCAGATTATCCGACTTTGTATCCGGATTAATACCTGTTTTTTGTAGAATCTTCTGGGACGACGTCAAGCCAATCCCAAAAATATAGGTTAATGCGTATTCTATCCGCTTATTACGCGGCAGATCAACTCCTGAGATGCGTGGCATCCTTGCTCCTTAAATAACTCCCTTTTCCCGTAGTCGGGGCTGTCCCCATGCCCAACTATAGAGTAGTGTCTTTCTGTCAAGACACTAACTACCCTTGTCGTTGCTTATGCTTGGGATTCTTACAGATTACTCTCACTACACCTCTACGACGGATAATTTTACAATTATCGCAGAAACGTTTTACAGAAGTGCGTACTTTCATATCAATTCCCTTGAAAAATAATGCCATCCTACTCCGGAGCGTCCATGCTACCGGTACTTTTTCTACTTATAACGATAAACAATTCGACCACGTTTCAAGTCATAGGGCGATAACTCAACGGTAACCTTGTCACCCGGCAGTATCCTGATATAATGCATCCGCATCTTTCCCGAAATATGAGCTAATACAACTTGCCCATGCTCAAGCTTAACACGAAATGAAGCATTAGGCAGTGTTTCCTGGATGACGCCGTCAACTTTTATTGGTTCTTCTTTAGGCAAATGTTTATTCTCCGTCGGAATCTTTAAATAGCGTTAACCAGGGATCACTCCCATCTTCAAGTAGTGTTAATATTTCCGGTTCATTATCCGTGATATGAACAGTATGCTCAAAATGACCTGTATGCGATCCATCAACCGTTACAGCCGTCCAGCCATCACGGAGTGTCTTTATTTTCCATCTTCCTGCTGATACCATAGGTTCAATAGCAATAGTCATACCTGATTTAAGAATACAGTTACCTTGACTTGAATAGTAATTATACACAGCAGGATCTTCGTGCAGGTTAGTACCAATACCGTGCCCGACAAGGTCTCTAATTACCGAAAAACCGTTACTTTCGACCCAATCTTGAATTGCCCTGCCTATATCGCTAAGCCTGTTACCAGGGCGAGCCGCTTGAATTCCTCTGTAGAGAGCTTCTCTTGTAACCCACCATAACTTCTTATTAGTATCAACAACCTCATCAACCAGGAAACTCCCAGCCATATCAGCATACCAACCATCAATTACACAACCACAGTCAATCCCGACGATCTGTCCGGACTTTAGTTTACGACCGGATGGTATTCCGTGAACGATTTCCTGATTTATCGAAATACAAGTTGTGGCAGGGAAAGCTCTACCATTGTTTGCTTTATATCCCTTAAAAGCAGGTTTAGCGTCTGCCTGTCGTATTTTCTGTTCTGCAAAATCGTCAATATCCCGGGTCACTGCACCTGGTTTAACGAGTTCGTAGATCTCAGGGAAAATTGATGATAAAATTCTCCCTGCCCGGCGCATCTTATTGATTTCGCTATTGCTTTTAAGTGAAATCAAGATAATGCGTTCTTTACACGATCAAAAACCTCATTAGGGCTGCCAGTTCCGTTAACTTCTACTAATAATTTCTTTCCACGATAGAATTCTATAACAGGTTCAGTCTGTGAATGATAAACATTCAGTCTATTAGCAATCGTCTTAGCTTTATCGTCATCTCGCTGATAGATTTCACCACCACAAAAGCACTTGCCATCTTCGGCTGGATTTATGCCTAATGCAGGATTATATATCTTGCCGCATTTTCTGCAGCTTCTCCTCGCTGAAAGACGTTTGATAACCTGTTCATCTTCTACAACGAGTGAAACTACTTTTAATTCATCACCTTGAAGAAGTTCTTCCAACCCAACAGCTTGAGCTACTGTACGCGGGAAACCATCAAATAGCACACCTTCGCCAGGGTGTTCCTTCATATAATCACTAATAATACCAATAATAACATCGTCCGGCACTAACTTCCCGGAATCCATAAATCCTTTTGCTAACTTGCCTAAATTAGTTCCATTGGAAACAGCAGTGCGTAATAAATCACCAGTTGAAAGATGACGAAGATCGAATTCTTTAATAACCATCTCTGCCTGTGTGCCTTTTCCTGCACCAGGCGCTCCAAGTAGTATCAATATCACTTGTTACCTCTTTATAAATAAAGTTAAAATGCTCTCCCGCGACGCCCCCGAATACGTCCTGATTTCATCAAGCCATCATAATGGCGCATTACCAGATGCGCTTCGATTTGCTGTAGTGTATCCAGTGATACACCGACAATAATTAGAAGTCCCGTTCCACCATAAAAAGATGCGAAACTGTACGATACATTAATCTGCTTTGTTATTAATGTGGGAAATATTGCAATAAGACCAAGAAATATTGCACCTGGCAGCGTAATCCTTGTCAATATATTATCCAGATATTCGGCTGTCTTCTTGCCTGGTTTAACCGAAGGAATCAACCCGCCGTGTTTCTTCAAGTTACTCGCAACATCAACAGGATTGAAAGCTACAGCCGTGTAAAAATAAGTAAAAAATACTATCATCAATAAATAAATGAACATATACATATAGGAGTCAAAAGCAAACGCTGAAGTCATCCAGTCTTTCATTCCACCGTCCGGCATAAAAGTAGCAAGCGTTGAGGGTAGAAACATAAGCGTTTGGGCAAAGATAATTGGCATCACACCAGCTTGATTAATCTTCAAAGGTATGTGCGTTGACTGCCCACCATAGACCTTTCGTCCAACGACTCGCTTGGCGTACTGCACATTTATCTTACGCTGTCCCTGGGTTAAAGCAACTACAGCAACTATTGTGAAATATAGAAGGGCAATAAGGAAAAGTTCCGTAAGCGGTTGACGTAAATCCTTAACCAGCATCTGCAACTCTTGCAGGAAAGCCATTGGCAGTCTGTCAATAATACCGATGAAAATAATCAGACTGATCCCATTGCCGATACCTTTTTCTGTAATTTGTTCACCGAGCCACATAATAAAGGTTGTTCCGGCAGTTAAGGTAATCATCGTTAATAACATAAAACCAAGTCCAGGAGCAGGTACAACTCTAAGCCCGCCTTCAGTAGTGCCGATCTGGGTAAGAAATAAACTGACGCCCAACGCCTGCATTGCTGAAATTCCTACTGTCAAATAACGAGTCCATTGCGTTATCTTCTTACGTCCCTCTTCACCTTCCTGCTGTAATTTCTGCAATGCAGGAATAACGGTTCCCATTAACTGGAGGATAATGGAAGCGCTGATGTAGGGCATAATACCCAGTGCAAAGACAGTAGCTCGTCCAAAGTTCCCCCCGGCAAACATATCATATAGTCCAAACAGCGTATTCTGCTGCATCTTAAGAAATTCACCCAATGCGAAGGCATTTACACCTGGGATAGGCACGTGTCCACCAATACGGTAAATAATAAATATCATCAGCGTAAATAGAATTTTCCGTTTGAGTTCGGGTATTTTAAATATATTTTGAAATTTTTCAAGCATAGCAATCTTAAGGATGAAGAATGAAGGATAAAGGATGAAAACAAATCGATTCTATTTCGTTACTGCAAGGTTTCAAGTGAAACGTAACTTGGCGGTAGATAAGTGCCTCATCCATTCTTTTTCATCTTTCTTTTCTTAATCGGTCCTTTTTTAACTCTTCTATCAACAGGATCAAGCGGGAGTATATCTATTGATCCACCAGCCTTTGTAATCTTTTCACGAGCGCTCTCCGTGATCCGGTGAACCGAAACCTTAAGATTTCTATCTGTTTCACCATTGCCTAACAGCACTATTGGTCCGTGACCTTTTACTAATTTAGCAGTGCGTATTGATTCCGGATTAACAACCTCACCTTCGATCTTTTCCAGGTCGGAAATTTTTATTTCCAGGTACTTTGTCCGGTTTGGAACGTTAAATCCGCGCTTGGGCAACTGACGGTGAATCGGCATCTGCCCACCTTCGAACCATATCGGTCGCGAGTAACCAGCGCGCGACTTGGCGCCTTTATGACCCCTAGTAGCCGTATCGCCATGACCGGATCCTCTGCCACGACCGATGCGCTTAGGTTTTTTTATTGATCCCGGGGCGGGTTTAAGATTGCCGAGATCGCCTGAATCATTATGCATTATTATCATTCTCCAAATCACTGCTTGCTTTATTTACCGATTCAACTATCTCTCTGCTATTAGTAGTTGTATTTGTCTTTTCAGAAATTATCAATTCTTTCACATCAATCTGTTCCACCGCTTCAACCTTCAACAAATGAACAATCTTCCTAATCATCCCCCGCAACGACGGACAATCAACCATAACCCGGCTCTGGTGTAAACGTTTCAGACCGAGCGCTTTAAGTACTCTGTGTTGACGATAACTACGTCCGATAGAACTGCGGACATAAGTAATTTTGACATACTCATTCATTTACAGGCTCCGGTCTTGGTGTTAATCCAAGCAATCTGGCTACTGAAATCCCGCGTTTTCGCGCCATTCTGGGTGCATCATAAAGTCTGCTCAATCCATTAAATGTAGCTCTTATAACATTAACCGAATTACTGCTGCCGATTGATTTACATAATACATCATGCACACCAAGACACTCCAAAACTGCTCTGGCAGCGCCTCCGGCAATGATTCCCGTTCCTGGAGAAGCAGGTCTAAGAACCACCTTACCTGCACCGAACTTGCCAACGATTGCATGAGGAAGGGTTTTACCAACAATAGGATACCGTTTCATTGCGCGTTTAGCTATTTCAGTTCCCTTTTCAATAGCATCAACAACTTCTCGCGCTTTACCAAGACCAAACCCGACTTTGCCCTTCCCATCACCTACAATTACGATGGCGTTGAAGCTGAAGTTACGTCCACCCTTGACAACCTTGGCAACCCGGTTAATATGGACAACCTTCTCTATTAGTGCCAGATCATCAGGATTTGCTTTATTAAAAGTTTTTCGTTCTCTCATATTTCTTTAGTAACGTGATTGTCCAGAAAAACGAAATGCTTGATTTCGATCAGCATAACGTATCAGAATTTAAGTCCACCTGTCCGGGCTCCATCCGCCAGAGCCTTTACTCTACCTTGGTATTTTCGACCATTACGATCAAATGCAACCGTGCTTATTCCTTTCTGCTTTGCCAGTTCAGCCAGTTGCACACCAACGATCTTTGCTTGTTCAGTTTTTACTTTAACAGTAGACATCTTTTCTCGTATTGCTTCGGTTAAAGTTGAACAGCCAGTAATTGTTCGTTTGGTTTGATCATCAACCAATTGAGCGTATATATGACGATTGCTGCGAAATACAACCAGACGAGGTCGTTCAGTTAAACCGACAATCCGCTTGTGAACATGCTTCCTGCGTCTTTGTAATCTTTTATGTTTAGCCTTAAGGGCTACTCTGTTATCTGTCATTTCTACTTCCGTGCATTGTATCGTTCACTACTTAATTGTAGACTTCCCTGCTTTACGCCGAATATATTCCCCCACATACTTTATCCCCTTGCCTTTATAAGGCTCGGGTGGACGTACAGCACGTATCTTTGCCGCAATATCGCCCACAATCTCATTGTTTATACCGTTAACACTAAATTTGGTTGTGTCTTTAACTTCAATTTCTATTCCCTCCGGCGGTATAAAAATTACTTTGTGGGAGAATCCTACTGAAAGCTGTAACGCTTTTCCACGTTTTTCGCAACGATAACCTACACCGATGATTTCAAGTTCTTTTTTAAAGCCTGATGCTACACCTGTCACCATATTAGCCAACAAAGAACGAGATAAACCATGCAAGGCTTTCTGATTACGGCTGTCATCTTTTCTGCCAACACGCAGTAATTTCTCTTCCAATGCAACGGTGATTCCAGTGGGCAGTTCTCGCTGTAGTTCACCAAGTTTACCGTTAACCTTAACTAATTTACTATCTATTGTAACCTTTACTCCATCCGGAATGTGTATTGGTTCTCGTCCTACTCTTGACATTGGTCAACACCTGAAAAAAGAAATAACGGCACAAAATAGCCGTTTTGTTTTACCATACTGTACATAAAGGTTCACCACCTACTCTAAGTTGACGGGCTCTTTTATCAGTCATAACGCCCTTTGGTGTAGTAAGTATCATTACACCAAGCCCATTCAGTACACGAGGAATCTCATCCACACTATAGTATAATCTCAGACCGGGACGAGATACTCTCTTCAAGCCGTCAATTACACTCTCACCTTCTGACGTATATTTAAGGTAGATTCTAATCATTCCTTGTTTCCCATCTCGAATCCTGATATAATGTGAAATAAATTTTTCAATTGCCAAAACACGTGATATTTCACGCTTCAGACGGGATTCGGGAATATCAACGGATTTATGTCCCGCATGAACTGCATTTCGAATACGCGTCAGAAAATCAGCGACAGGATCGGTCATTGTCATTATCTTGTCCTCATCTTTTTCTTACCAACTTGCCTTGGTAACGCCTGGGATCATACCGGCCAGCGATAATTCCCGGAAACAAATTCTGCATAGTCCAAATCGACGCATATAAGCACGCGGACGACCACAGCGACTGCAACGATTATATTTACGAACCTTGAATTTCGGCTCGCGTTTCTGCTTTGCAATTAATGCCTTTTTTGCCATTTGTCCTCTTCTGAGTTATTTAAGCAGCATCCTTAGCTTCACCCTCGCGGCGTCGAAACGGGAAGCCAAATCCTTTTAATAATTCCAGCGCTTCTTCATCATTACGCGCCGTAGTGGCAATAGTTATATCCATACCATGAATCCTTAGCGCTTTATCATAATCTATCTCTGGGAAAATAATCTGTTCTTTGATACCGAAAGTATAGTTGCCTCGACCGTCAAATGATCGGTCGTTGAGCCCACGAAAGTCCCTGACACGTGGTATTACTACAGTAATCAAACGGTCGAAAAACTCATACATCCTGTCCTTTCTGAGTGTGACCTTGCAGCCAATTATCATATCCTGACGTAGTTTAAAATTCGATATTGACTTTCTGGCTTTGGTGAAAACCGGCTTTTGACCTGTAATAAGAGCAAGCTCATCAGCAATTGATTTAGCTAATTTTTTATCCTGATGCATCGTTCCGATGCCTACGTTCAGGACGATCTTATCCAGATATGGTAGTAGATTTTCATTCTTGAAATTGAATTTCTTTTGCAGCGCCGCCGTTATCTGCTTGCTATAAAGTTTTTTCAGTCTGGGGATATAATCTTTGGGTACAGGTTGTGCTTTATCTTTAGCTGCTTCCTTCTTCTTACCTGATTTAGTAGACTTACCCTTCTTATCCTGAGCGGCATTTGTTACTTTTTTCTGTTTTTTATCTTCTTTTGCCATAATACCATCTATCCGGATAATGTTTCACCGGATTTTTTTGAATACCTAACCCGTTGTTTACGACCTTCAACATTCAGGATTTTGTGCCCGATACGGGTTGGTTCGCCTGTTTTAGGATCTATTACCATAACATTGGAAGCATTAATTGCTCGCTCCCGTTCAATAATACCGCCTTGTGGTACTTTAACCGATGGCTTCGAGTGGCGTTTCATAAAAGCTATACCCTCCACAACAATTCGATTGCGTTCAGGATACACCTTCAGAACCTTACCGCGCTTACCCTTATCATTGCCTGACAAGATTAACACCATATCATCCTTGCGCACGAAAAGACGGTTTCCTTTGATTTTTTTTATTCGTTTGATCATAGTCTATATCCTTTACAACACTTCCGGCGCTAACGAAACAATCTTCATATACTTCTTTTCCCGCAATTCACGAGCGACCGGTCCGAAAATTCGGTTGCCGATCATCTCCATATTGTTGTCAAGTAGTACACAAGCATTCTCATCAAATCGAATATATGATCCGTCTTTACGACGGACTTCTTTTTTAACTCTGACAATCACCGCTTTTGAAACAGCTCCCTTCTTGATCCGGCTGGTGGGTGTTGCGCTGCGTACTGAAACGACAACTACATCTCCCAGAGATGCATAACGGCGATGTGTTCCACCTAAAATACGGAAACACTTAACGCGTTTGGCTCCACTGTTGTCAGCAACTATTAGTTTTGTTTCTTCCTGTATCATGATAAGTTTGAAAGTTAGCAAGTGGCAAGTCGACCAGATATCAGAATTCAGGTTATTACAGATCGTCCTGATTCTCTTGATAAATTGTAAACTTGTAACTCAATTAAACTGAACGTTCAACAACCTCCATTAACCGCCATTTCTTACGTAATGAAATTGGTCTGCACTCGACAATTCTCACCTTATCACCAATATTGCACGTGTTTTCCGGATCATGCGCCAATAATTTCTTGGAAAGCGTATAGTATTTCTTATAGCGATAGTGTGGTATCCGTCGTTCTACTTTTACAGCGATTGTTTTATCCATCTTTGTAGAAGTTACTACGCCCAGCCTTACTTTCCTGTTTCCTCGCTGTTCCATTTATATTTTCTCCCCGGTGTTCTCAGATTCTTCATCCGATAGGGTACGAATACCTGATTTATGCTCATTGTATATAGTTTTAAGTCTGGCTAATTCACGCTTGGCAATTCTCACTTTACCAGTATTATCCAGTTGATGTAAAGCGTGCTGAAACTTAAGATTCGCCAGTTCTTCAGCTTTATCAGAGAGGTTATCTTCCAATTCTTGAATTGATAGTTCTCGTATTTCGCGCGGTTTCACTATGTTACCTCAATCAATACGTGTTACAAAACGACAGGGAATGGGCAGCTTAGCTATGGCAAGCCGCATTGCTTTACGTGCAATATCTTCATCAACACCTTCAAGCTCAAACATTATACGCCCTGGCTTAACAACTGCAACCCAATATTCAGGATTTCCTTTTCCCTTCCCCATTCTTGTTTCAGCCGGTTTCTTTGTATATGGTTTATCCGGGAATATCCGGATCCACACTTTTCCGCCACGCTTAATATACCGTGTGATCGCGATACGAGCAGCTTCTATTTGACGGGCTGTAATCCAAGCTGGTGCAAGCGCTTTGAGCCCATAAGTACCAAAAGCAACGGTTGAACCACGATAAGATTTGCCCCGCATTCGTCCGCGATGCACTTTTCTATGTGGGACTCTTTTAGGTGATAACATTGTTCATTCCATTAAACCTAACGACGTTGCTGTTTAGGTTGTTGTTTAAATTGATTTTCATCCTTTCCAAGCACCTCACCTTTGCAAATCCAAACCTTAACACCAATAGCGCCATAAGTCGTATAAGCAACTTTCAAAGCATAATCTATGTTTGCACGTAATGTATGTAACGGTATACGACCATCCTTATAAGTCTCAGTACGTGCCATTTCAGCTCCCCCGAGACGTCCCTTGCATGTGATCTTGACACCCTCAGCCCCCATACGCCGGGTTGATTGCAACGCTCGTTTCATCGCTCTTCGAAAAGAGATACGCCCTCGAAGCTGCTGTGCAAGTGTCTCAGCCACAAGTGATGCTTCAAGTTCCGGATGCTTGACTTCCACTATATTCAACTGTATCTCTTTGCCGGTTAATATCTTCAGCTCAGCCCGCAGCTTTTCAACATCAGCGCCCTTTCGTCCGATAACGATACCTGGGCGAGCCGTATGAATATTCACCGTAACCTGCTTGAGCGTCCTCTCTATCTCAATCTTAGCGACACTTGCATTATGCAATCGTTGATCCAGATAACGACGCAGCATCAAGTCTTCAGAAAGTTTCTCTGCAAAGCGTCGCTCATCGAACCAGTTGGAATACCAGGTACGATTAATTCCTAGTCTTAGTCCTATCGGATTAGTCTTCTGTCCCAAACTTTATCCTCGCTTCTTCTTATTAATAGGTATCTCATGAACTTCCACAACTACTGTCAAATGACTGGTTCGCTTACGAATTCTTGACGCTCTTCCCATCGCTCGAGGTCTCCAGCGGCGAAGAGTCGGCCCTTCATCAACATATATTTCTTTTATATAAACATTAGCTGGATCCAGTTTGGCAGCTTCCTCCATCGCCATCAGGTTTGCCAGGGCGGAGTTAATGGTCTTGCTAACCGGTTCACTAGCACGCTTTGTCGAATAGTGAAGGGCATTAACAGCGCTTCTTACACTCGTGCCACGCACCATATCGGCTACTAACCTCATCTTGCGTGGAGACATTCTTACCCAGCGAGCGATAGCTCTTGCTTGTAACATCTTTTCTCTCCGTGACCTGTTACTTAATCTTTGATTTACGATCGGATTTCTTGCCGCTATGCGATCGGAAAGTGCGCGTTAGGGAGAACTCCCCTAATTTATGTCCAACCATATTTTCCGTAATATACACTGGAAGAAATTTACGTCCATTATGAACAGCTAGCGTATGACCGACAAATTCCGGTGGAATCATCGAACGCCTTGCCCAAGTCTTAACGACCTTTTTCTTTCTGGTTCTATTAAGCTCCTCAATTCGTGTAAGAAGTTTAATGTCAATATACGGTCCTTTTTTAAGAGACCTTCCCATTCATAAGCCTCGTTTTATATAGAATGACAATAGTTACCTTTTAGTCCGCCGTCGCTGAACAATAAGACGGTCAGAAGCTTTCTTCTTATGCCGGGTTTTATAGCCTTTTGTGGGTTTACCCCAAGGTGTACAAGGGTGTCTGCCTCCCGACGACTTACCTTCACCACCACCCATTGGATGATCAACCGGATTCATAACTACACCGCGCGATTGAGGTCTTCGCCCGCGCCACCTGTTTCTTCCAGCTTTCCCTTGCATAACCTTTTCGTGATCGAGATTCCCCACTTGACCAATAGTAGCCAAACACTTCTTCTGAAATAGACGTATTTCACCAGAAGGCATCCTCAACAATACATTAGGTCCATCCTTAGCCATCACTTGCACACCGGATCCAGCGCCGCGTGCAATCTGACCACCCTTACCCGGTTTCATCTCAACATTGTGAACGGTCGTCCCAAGTGGTATTTCGTAGAGCGGCATTGCGTTACCTGGGTGTATCTCAAGTCCGTTACCCGATTGAATCTGATCACCGACTTTCAGTCCATTCGGAGCAATGATGTATCTTTTTTCACCATCAACATAAAAAAGCAATGCAATATTAGCAGAACGATTAGGGTCATACTCAATTGCGGCTACCTTGGCTGGAATATCATACTTATTACGCTTGAAATCAATTATACGATAACGTCTTTTATGACCGCCACCGCGGTGACGTGATGTTCTTCGACCAAGATTGTTTCTGCCACCAGTCTTCTTTAACGCCCTAATGAGCTGCTTTTCCGGTGTCTTTTTTGTAATCTCACTGAAATCAAGAACGCTCATATGGCGTTGAGAAGGTGTAACTGGTTTTCTTTTTATAACGGGCATTTATCTAACCTCCCTCAAAAAGCTCAATATTGTCACCTTCTGCAAGGGTAACAATAGCCTTTTTCCAATTCGTTCTGCGTCCGGAAAATCTCCCAAGTGTCTTCACTTTGCCAGATACATTTATTGTCCGTACTTTTGTTACCTTTACATCAAATCGCTCTTCCACAGCCCGTTTAATCTCGATTTTATTAGATCGTGGATCAACTTCAAATACATATTGATTATATTCCGCTTGAAGCCGTGTAACTTTCTCAGTAACCAGAGGACGACGGATAATTTCCAGATTACTTTTCACCTGTCAAGCCTCCTGTTAAGCTGTCGAGCGCTGTGCGGCTTATAATTATGCGTCGGGCACGAAGAATATCATAAGCAGAAGCGTTCATTGCCTCTTTGACCTCGAGACGAGGAATATTTCGACAGGACATTACAACCATTGGCTTATGACCACCAACCATTAAAAGGATAGATTTTCCTGCAATATCAAAGCTACTCAACATCGAAGCGATTTCTTTTGTCTTCGGTTCTGCAAGATCAAAGTCTTCCACTAAATCGATAACTCCTGAATTGGCTTTAATACTAAGAGCAATTTTCCTTGCCAGTTTTTTAACTTTTGCAGGCAACTTCATCTGGTGTATTTGCGGTTGTGGTCCGAATGTTATTCCACCACTTCGCCATATAGGTGAACTTGACGTTCCAGCTCGTGCTGCGCCACGTCCCTTTTGATTCCAAGGTTTACGCCCACCACCACTAACCATAGCGCGGGTAAGCGTTGCATGCGTTCCCTGCCTGCGATTGGTGAGCTCAGTTTTTACTGCTAAATAGAGTACATGATCATTGCGAGGCAATCCAAATAACCGCGGATCCAATTCAACTTCTTCTCCGGTAGGTTTGCCGTCCATACTCTTAACCGGCAGTTTTAGCGATGACTTCTCTTCTGGTGTTGACAGATTAGAATCAGTAGTCGTATTATCAGCCATTATTCCTTCCCTTAACCCACCTTACGAATTCGTAATAATCCACCAGGTGCACCAGGTACAGCGCCCTTCACTATCATTAATCCTTTCTCAGAATCAACCTTAATAACGTCGAGATTCTTAATAGTAATCCTATCATTGCCCATTCTTCCCGGCATTCGTTTACCGGGCCAAACCCGCGCTGGATAAGATGCATTTCCTATCGAACCCGGTCCTCTGAAGGCTTCGTGTGTGCCGTGTGATTGATTAGGACGAGTAAAATTATGTCGTTTGATAACACCTGCAAATCCACATCCTTTGCTGATCCCGGTAACGTGTATTTTATCGCCGGGTTTAAACAAATCAATACTTAGAATATCGCCGGTTTTATAATCACCATCAAAATCTTTGAATTCCGCCAAAACTCTATGTGGTTTCTTATTAGCTTTTTCGAAATGACCGGTCTTTGGTTTATTAGCTAATTTCAGACGTATCGGTTCAAAAGCTAACTGAAGTGCATTATATTTGTCGTTCTTCATAGTTTTAACCTGTATAACAGGACAAGGACCTACTTCCAGAACGGTAACCGCTGTATTCTTCCCATCCTTGTTATAGACGGAAGACATACCCTTTTTTCTTCCTAACAAACCGATCATGTCTTAATCTCTATATCTACACCAGAAGGTAATTCAAGACGCATTAAAGCATCAATAGTACGTGTTGAGGAATTAAGAATATCAATCAACCTTTTATGAACGCGAGTCTCAAATTGCTCTCGTGATTTTTTATCAACATGAGGACTGCGCAATACCGTATAAACACGACGTTTGGTCGGTAACGGTATCGGTCCTGAAATCGCCGCGCCAGTCGCTCTGGCTGTCCTGATGATTTTTTCGGTAGACTTATCAATCAGGTTATGATCATAAGCCTTAAGTTTAATACGAATAGTTTGTCTTGCCATTTTTCAGTTATTTAGCTTTTTGTCAATCACAATAATATACTAATTATGACATCATATAAAGATAATTGTCTTTTATATAAAATACCACTATTAACAGTATTATTTTCAAAATTATTAAAATTTATGCTATTTCCTAAACCTGAGCCAAAGCCAATTATGAAAACCATTATTGATGTTATCAATCCTGCGATACCCATATAATAATCGCAACTATACTAACTGAAGTTTCGCACCTATAAAACAGGGCTTTTTTAATGGTTCATTAGTATAGATTCCGGCTCCTATTTTGTTATATTGTATATAGTTGTAACAAAATTCCAAAAAGGAGCCAGAATCGTGAATA
>JAVCDD010000233.1 GCA_030765125.1 Candidatus Hatepunaea meridiana | reverse complement strand
CGTATCGAAATCAAGCGCAACGAGGTGACAGAACATACCCGAACCTTGAGTAAGGCAGGCATGAGAGAATGGAGAAAGAGACGTTTGAAGGCAATGCTAATGTCTTCAGTTGTGCCGGGCGGGGGACAGTTTGTATCGAAACAATACATTCGTGGCGGATTATATGCAAGCGTCTTTATTGGAAGTATCGCAATGGTATACCTTGCCCGTCAAGATCATACTGACGCCAAGTCCGAATATAATGACGCAATGACAGCCTATCACCAGTTAGAGGATCAAGCGGTATTGAGCCGACATTTGAGCCAGGCTCGATCTGCCTGGGAAGATATGAACTCCGCTGAAGATCGGTTGAATATGATTATGTTTACAGCGGGTGGTTTATATGCTCTTCAGATTATAGACACCTGGATTTGGGGCGGGGGGAAGCGTCCGGTGGCGGGTAAGTTCAGTTCCAAAGTAAAACTGCAACCCTATGCAGCTTTGGATTTGGATTACGTGAAAGTTGGAGTTAATTTATGCTGGATATGAGTTCAACTAATCCTAAAATCGTAATCCTCGCTGGTCCGAATGGTGCGGGAAAATCAACTGCGGCACCGGATATTCTAAAGGGCGCTTTGAGAGTAGGTGAATTTGTTAATGCTGATGTGATTGCGCGAGGGCTTTCCGGCTTCTTACCGGAAGAGGTATCGCTACAGGCAGGCAGGGCAATGCTGCATCGAATTCATCAGCTCGCCAGTGAAAAGAGAGACTTCGCCTTTGAAACGACGCTTGCATCCAGAAGTTTCAAACAGATGATTGAAAGGTTGAAACGGCAATCAAGCTATAGCTCCTACCTGGTTTTTCTGTGGCTTCACAGTCCTGAATTAGCGCTTGCGAGAGTTAGAAATCGAGTAAAAATGGGTGGGCACAACGTTTCTGAAGAGATTGTCAGACGACGATATAAATCGGGTCTACGCAATTTCTTCACGCTTTATCTTCCAGTAATGGATAGTTGGTATCTCTATGATAATTCAAGTGAAAATAAATCTGTACTTATTGCAAAAGGCTGTAGAACAGAGGTCAGTCACGTAACAGCCCCAGAAATTTGGAAAAAACTTAAGGAACAATATTATGACTGAACCACAAATAAATACAAAACGGATTGAAAGCGAGCCCGACGATGAGAAAGCCATCACCGAAGCGCTTGCCAGGGCTAACAGAAAAGCGTTGCTATTTCATAAACAGACCGGCAACCCGATTTACATCTGGGAAAACGGACGGGTTGTAAAAAGGGAAGCTAAAGATATTAAGATAGATTAATTCACAGCAGATTAAGCAGATTGGAGTGGGGAGTTTAGAGTTCGCACTTTAGTGTGTTTTCGAGTTCAGAGTCCAGCCTTCAGGCTGTCTTAAGTTCAGAGTTCGTCCCGAAACTTCGGGATGTTGAGCATTCCCGAAGGGAATGAATATGAATAGCGGTGGGGGAAACCCACCGAATCAAATTAAAAACCATAGCGACCCCGAAGGGGTCGAATAACAAGCGAAATAGGGGGACAGTATACCTATTTTTCAATAGATCGTCAGTTATTTTATGAATACTTATAAAAATAGGTATACTGTCCCCCTATTTCACAGTACTCAAAACAACCTAAAGGTCGAACTCTGAACAGGGAAAACAGCCTGAAGGCTGGACTCTGAACTCCGAACCATCTGCTTAATCCGCTTAATCTGCTGTGAATCTTCAACTCGTTCCCACGCTCCAGCGTGGTAACGCATAACAGATTAAGCAGATTTCAGAAAAGGAAACAACCATGAATTTAAAAACAAAAATAACTTGCAAACTTCTTACTTTCATACTTTTACACTTTCTAACTTTGGCGCTTATCATCTCCTGCGATCTTAACACCCCATCCGAGCCCGTGCCGGACAACCCTATAGACAAAAACAACCCCGGCACACGTGGTGATCCTTATAATTTACAGGCCGAGATCGCAGATGGTGGTATCAGGTTGACCTGGCAGGCGGTTGACATTTCCGGTCTTGCTGGATACAACGTCTACCGCAAGGATAACAACAGTACCTTCAGCTTATTAGCTGAGTGCGCGCTTCAGCGCGTTTCTTACACCGACAGAACCATACAGAACGGACACCGCTATGAATATTACGTCGTTGTGCGTAGCGCGACCGCTGAGGGAGATTCGTCCAACATTACTACTGTAGTAATAGTTACTGATCCTTATTTCGTTATAGTATGTGATAACCATCCTTTTACAAATAATCAGATTTCCCTTATAGCCATTAACGCTTTTGGTTGGACTCACTTCAAAATTTCACCGACAAGTGATTCAACTAATGTTGACTGGCAATCATATCGTGATACAATTCAATGGGATTTAGGTAATATGGATGGTTGGAAATATGTCTATGGATGGTTTAGAAATGAAAACAATCTATTTGGTCCTATTATTGATTCAATAGGACTCGACACCCGTGCCTCTATATCATCATTCACCTGGAGCGCCACCGGAGGAGATACGCTTGTCCCCAATGACCGTATAACCTTCACAATGCAGACATCGGATGATGCATTCGGCTTAGAGACTGACGGTTCAGCAATTGTAACAGTCGAGGGTTGGAATCCGATTCTGCTTGCTAGCAACGCTGATGGTTCATACACTGGATATTACATAATAAAATCAGAAACTCCAGAAGTGAGTAATGCACGAGTGACAGTATCATTTACTGATAGAGTGGGAAATGATGCTGCATCGGTAACGGCTGGTCAGCGGTTGACTGCTTGGTGGTCCCCTGCACCAGGTATAGAGCGTGAATTCCCCTTGGGGAACACAGGCGAGACCATTGTAATGTGCTGGATACCTGCGGGTTCGTTTGATATGGGAAGTCCGAACGGTGAGCAGGATCGTAATGATGATGAGGAACCGGTTCATCGGGTTACATTTTCGGATGGCTTCTGGATAGGTAAGTATGAGGTGACGCAGGTACAATGGGAAGCGGTGACGAACTATAATCCATCACATGATTATGGTGTGGGCGACAATCATCCAGTATATTATGTGTCCTGGGATGACATACAGGATTTTGAGTCAGCATTAGATAATGAATTTCGTTTGCCTTCAGAGGCTGAGTGGGAATATGCCTGCAGGGCAGGTACAACGACTCGGTTTTACTGGGGTGATGATTCGGGATATGATGATATAGATCGTTATGCGGTTTATTTAGGTAATAGTATTGGAAGGACGGAAGAGGTCGGAACGAAGCTGCCAAACGCTTGGAATTTGTATGATATGAATGGCAATGTCTATGAGTGGTGCGAGGATTGGAAACACAGCAATTACAACGATGCTCCGAATGACGGCAGCGCTTGGGTGTCGCCGTCACGCTCTTCCCGCGTGTTGCGGGGCGGCTCCTGGTGCAACGACCCCTGGTACTGTCGGTCCGCCTATCGCATCGGGAATACTCCGGTTTCCCGTCACGGCGACTACGGTTTCCGTTTAGTTCGTGGTGTTGATTAGTCGTGCAGTCCCTATTCTGTATTCTGGATGACTTTCGCACTCCGATAATTCACAACAGATTAAGCAGATGGATTCCGGATCAAGTCCGGAATGACAAGGTAAGCGTAATCAGCTCAATCCGTTTAATCTGCTGTGAATAAATCTTAAAAAAGGCATCAACTATGAAGACAAATCTCCTATTCCTTCTGCTAATAGCGCCATTCGCGCTTCACGCATCTCAAACGGACATCAAATCCATCCTGAACAACCCCCAATACCTCGTCGGTTTTGGTGAAAACGTCAACTACGAGCAAGCGGATAAATCTGCTCTGGCTGATTTGAGTTCGCAGATTTCCGTCCAAATCAAAAGCAGCTTAAAAATCGTCAAAACAGAAACAGACTTGAGCCTGAGTGATTATTCGCAGCGTGTAATCGAAACGTACTCTGACGCAATGCTGACCAATACTATGAAGGTTGCGGAACGACTCGAAAATGGGAAATACAACGTTTATCGCTATATTAAGCTGACGGAGAAGGACAAGATATTCACTCATCGAGCCAATAAGATCCGCGAATATGTGAAGACAGGCTTGCGCGCACAAGATGCTGACGACTTTACGGCGGCGCTGCGGAGTTACTACTGGGCTTTGATCCTGCTTAAGAGCCATCCTGATAAGGGCTCATTTACTATGGAGCTCGATGGCGAGTCGCGCCTCCTGCAAGTCTTTCTGCCGGTGAAGATTCAGCAGTTGCTGGACGAGGTTTCGATACGGATGTCGAACAGGATCGAAGGGGCAGAAAACCAAGAGCTTAACCTTGCAATAAACTGTAAAAGCAGTCCGATCAACCGTTTGACGATCAGCTATTTTGACGGCGCGGATTTCATATCCTCGACAGTCAAAGACGGCAAAGCGGTTGCATTCGTACCAAAGGATTACCTTAAGAACGCCAAAGGTCTGGACGTTTCGATAGACTACGTTTTTTCAGAACGTCTCGGGGATATTCCACTGGACGAAGAGGTGAAAATGGTAGAGAAATTCATCCACGTTCCATTCAACAACCGTCGGATTATCCCCTTCAAAAAGGCAAAGAACAAAGAATTTAAACCGTCTATTCAACGCGCAAAAATACCTGACGAGAAGAAGATAGTCAAAATGGTAGAGGTTATAGTTGACGCCATTAGGGAGAGTGATTTCTCAAATATCAAGGACTATTTCTCCGCGCCTGGATACGAGCAGTTTATGAAGATTATGAATTACGGCAATGTTTCGATATACAAGGGCAAACAGGACATAAGGTTCATCCCCTGCGGATCGCAGATTCACATCCGCAGCATCCCGTTGGTGTTCGAGCTGACCGATCGGAACAAAAAAATCGTGAAGGATGACGTCGTCCTGATATATGAAGACGGCAAAATTTCGTGGGTCAATTTCACCATAAATGACGGGAATGTAAATGACGCTGTTCGACGCGGAAACGAAAAAGGCGATCTAACGGAAAGGATGATGGGCATATCTTTTATGGAGTATTACAAAACCATCTTTTGCTTGAAGGAACTGCCAAGAATAGCTGAGATCTTTTCCGACAGCGCCGTTATATTCGTCGGGTATGTGAAGAGGACAGAGGAGGTTCCTGATTATTTGAAGGACGTTGTCAAGAAGCAGGTTAGTTTGAAACAGATAGAACACATAAAATTTACTAAAACCGAATATCTGAAACGGTTAAAGGATAAGGCTTTTAGTAACCCGTTTGTGAACATCCAATTCTCCGATCTGGATATCATCCGCCGCTGCAAAACCAAACCGATCTTCGCCATCCAGTTGCATCAGGATTACTATTCGACGAATTACGCCGACGAAGGATATCTGCTTCTCTATATGGATTTCTCGAATAAAGATGAACCGAAGATATTTTTCCGTTACTGGCAGCCAGGGAGGATATCAGAAGAGGATCAAAAGCTGTTTGGAGTGACGGATTTGAAATTTTGATTAGTGTAAAAAAACCAGTTTAGAATCCAGGGTTCAGAGTTCGCACTTTAGTGTGTTCTTAAGTTTAGAGTTCAACCTTTAGGTTGTCTTCCCTTCCCGAACTAACGGAGTGAACTTAGAGCTCAAAACACACTAAAGTGCGAACTCTAAACCCGAAAACAGCCTGAAGGCTGGACTCTAAACAAAAACAACCTAAAGGTTGAACTCTGAACCTCAAACCTCAAAATTCAGAACTAATATTAAAACAGGAGTACCCAATGGATAAAACCATCATCAAAGACTTCCTAAGAAGCATTGAACTATTCAAAGAACTCGACGATGACGAACTCGGGTTGATCGCTGATAATGCTGCTATTGATGAATTCGCTAAAGGTGATTTTCTTTTCACTGAGAATACACCACGAAAGCGGCTTTATCTCGTTTTCAAAGGTGAGATCGAACTATTCAAGAAGACGCCATTCGGTGTGGAGAAACGACTTTCATTCTTCAGAAAGTTCGATTTCCTCGGTGAAGGCGCGCTGATGGACGAATATCCGCATTCGGCTTCGGCGCGGGCGATACTCGAATCAACGGTGATCGCTATAGATAGAGATCTATTCAAAAGTCTGTGCGAGGTTAAGCCCGGCATCGCTTATAAAGTGCTGTCCAGTGCTGCTCGCGTGATGTCCCGCCGGATGCGGCAAGCGGGTGTCCGAATGGTTGACTCTGCTGCGCAATATGTCTCAGGCAGAACGCGCACGGAACACGACCTGCTCGGTTATCGGGAAGTGCCTTTTGAGTATTATTATGGTGTTCAGACACTGCGCGCCCTGGAGAATTTCAACATCAGCGGGATAGCGCTGTCCCATTTCCCGGTCTTGATCGAAGCGTTGGCAATGGTGAAAATGGCTGCTGCCAGGGCGAATCACGATCTGGGGCATCTGTCGAAACCGATTACCGACGCCATCGTCCAGGCTTGCAACGAAATAATGAACGGTAAATTCCACACGCATTTCGAAGTGGATATGATTCAGGGCGGCGCCGGAACGTCGACCAATATGAATGCCAACGAGGTCATCGCCAATCGCGCCCTCGAAATACTCGGCTACGAGAAAGGTGAGTACGACTATTGCCACCCCAATAACCACGTGAACCTCGCCCAATCCACCAACGACGCCTACCCGACCGCGCTGAAGATCGCTTTGATGAACAGCAACATCAGTTTGATTAAGGTGCTTCGCGAGTTGGCTGATGCTTTTGCGGCTAAGGGAAAGGAATTCGCACACATCATAAAAATGGGACGCACGCAGTTGCAGGACGCCGTTCCGATGACGCTGGGACAGACCTTCGATTCATTTGCGATAACGCTAGAGGAGGAGATAAAGCGTCTGGAGCAGAATGCAGATTTGTTCCTTGAGGTGAATATGGGCGGAACCGCTATTGGAACAGGCATCAACGCCGATCCGGAGTACAGCAATAAGGTGATCGAACACATGCGCGAAATTACCGGAATGGATGTCTGTCTGGCACCGAATCTGGTTGAAGCGACTCAGGATACCGGCGCTTATGTGATGTATTCCTCGGCGATCAAGCGGTTGGGAGTCAAGCTGTCGAAGATATGCAACGACCTGCGTCTGCTTTCAAGTGGGCCGCGCGCCGGACTAAACGAGATCAACCTGCCTCCGATGCAGCCCGGTTCGTCGATTATGCCCGGTAAGGTCAATCCGGTCATCCCCGAAGTGGTCAATCAGATAGCCTTCAAGGTTATCGGTAACGATCTGACGGTAACTCTGGCAGCCGAAGCGGGGCAGCTTGAACTCAACGTAATGGAACCGGTTATGGTGCAGAGTTTATTTGAGTCTATTGAGATGTTGAAGAACGGTATGGTAACCCTGCAGCATCGCTGCATTGAGGGCATCACCGCCAACGAGGAACGCTGCCGGGGAGTTGTAACCTGGAGCATCGGTCTGGTAACGGCGCTGAATCCTGTACTTGGCTATGAAATCTGCTCGCAACTGGCGAAAGAGGCGCTGGAAACCAATAGAGGGGTGGCTGATCTGGTTTTGGAGAAGAATCTGCTTACTAAGGAGGAACTGGATCGGTTGCTTTTGCCGGAAAATATGATTGGACCGGTTGGGAAATGAATTAGAATGTACACACTATGTAAAATTGCGACACATCGTCACCGAGAGGGTGCAAAGCCTTTGTGGGTAAGGTCCCGAGGGTGTGACGATAATGTGACGGAAGGTGATGATGTGTCGTAGTATCGTAGTGTTGGGGTGTTGAGGGGTGATTTCTATACTTTAACATTCAAACAAGATTTAAAACTGCATCAGATCAAAACTTAAAAATTCTAATTCAGAATAAATACTTGGATTAAAAAATTGAGTGTTCAATAACTTTTATTCGATTCCGGTTTATCCGGGTTAGGTTGTAGTGTAGGTAACTTGTACGACTTCAGATGGGTCAGTCCGGCTCTCAATGTTTTAAGCTTGTACGGTTATGGTGTTGTTGTAACGGGTATTCAGTGGGAGCGATGGAGTGACATAGATTGATTTTCCGGGGTCGGAGAAAGCGGAGCTATGTAACTGGATTCCCGCCTTCGCGGGAATGACAAAAGGAGGCTAATATAACAGCAAATTTTCTTCATTAAAAAACGTGAAATATCGAAGCACATCTATTGATTTTATTGAAATAATGCCTTATATTAGTTGAGGTTACCTTTACAGGTTCCACTTGTTTCATCAAACCTATCACTCTTCAGTTTTACTTTGCAGTCGTACAGATGATATGAAAATATCAAAACCTTTTATGGCAGAAAACCGAAAAAAAGGAGATCCTGATGATTTGCAACCGTTTTATTCAATTCTTAACCTTAAATCTAATTCTTTGTATTTGCACACCTTCGCTTGGCGACATAATTCATGTTCCCGATGATTACGAAACTATCCAGGAAGCCATTGAGAATGCTAGTGATGGCGATACTGTCTTAGTAAGCCCGGGTACTTATCCAGAGGGAGG
>JAVCDD010000039.1 GCA_030765125.1 Candidatus Hatepunaea meridiana | reverse complement strand
ATCTATCTCTGTCAACCCATTCGCTGTCCAACTCAACCTCATAGAACAACTCCGGATTACGGGGATCCTCTATTGTGAATACCAGGAAGCGCCCGAACCGCCCACAAACATACGCGTATCCATCGCCCAACTCGATATCTCTGGCATAAGTCGGATTCTGGAAAAGACCTACATCTCTCGGGTGCTCAGGATCACGTACATCAAAGATACAAACTCCTTCATAACCAAGGCAGTTATAAACGTAACCTTCGTTGAATACTGAACCACCTACAATATCATCAGCTTCCGAATCAACTCCAAGTGTGCGAGGATGTGCATGACGTGCTATACGCCTGATATCTCCCAGATCGCTAATATCTAAAACAGTCACGCTTCCACCACATAGGAAGGCATAGTTGTCTTCAATGTTTATTGTACGTGCACCCCACTGAGCTTCACCAATTACCCGCAAATTACGAGGTTCACGTATCGAGAGAATTATGAGACCCCCACTACATACAAATAGTCTTTCATTATTAACTGTAATTCCCCATGGATAGAATCTGTCAAGAACGATATTATCGACCATCCTTGGGTTTTCCGGATCACGTATGTAAGCCGCCATTACTCGATTATGACGCCAATCGGAAAAATAAGCATATCTGCCTTCGACAACTACATTGAGAGAACTAAAATCGTCAATAACTGCAACTTCCTGCGGGTCTGCAGGGTTTTCAACAGAAATGATGTTATTCACATCACTGCGATTGTTCGTCACATACGCATAGTCGTCCTCTACCCATACCCTAAGAGCACTTGGCGGATCGTCGCATACTCCGATCAGTTGGGGAGATTCAGGATCATCGACGTCAAATATCATTAACCCGGCTTCGCTGTCGGTCAGATAACAGATGTCATCCAGAACAAACACACCGTGTGTAAATCCTGGTGTAGGTATGTGCGCAACCTCAACCGGGTTATTCTTATCAGAAACGTCGATGATAACCAGTCCGTAACCGTTGGCGCAGTATGCCAGCTCACCGACAACCTTGACGTCGTCATATAGACCACTGTACATCAACTCGGAAACGAAGCTGATGTTGTAAGGCTCGTCAGAGTAAACGAAACCTGCAGTAAGGAAAAGCATTGTTAGTATTAATATGGGTATATTCACAACCATCTCCTGTTGTGTAATGGGGGCGAGTATCCCCGCCCCCATTACAGTTTTATACTATTGCTTTGACAGAATATAACTGATTTATTTCACCAAAGCAAGCTTGGTGGTCTTAACTTTGCTGCCTGCTGACAGGCGGCACATATATATGCCGGAAGACAGATCGGAAGCATCCCAACTGATGCTGTGTTTTCCACTCGTCATTGGGTTGTTGACCAGCCTTGCCACTTCCCTGCCTGACAGGTCGAACAGGCTTAATGTGATATTGGCATCGCTGTCAAGGCTGTAGCTGATGCGGGTGGTGGAGTTGAAGGGATTGGGATGGACTGATATAATATCAAACTTCGTCGGGATTGGATGCTGATCCTCGTCTGATGAGCCGAATGCATAAAGCAGCTTGTCTATTTCAATCTGACGTTTAGAATAATCCGCGGAATTTAACCAGTTGGCATCCACCAGAAGTTCAAGCTTCTGGTAACAGATATCGCTTAACGCCCGTTCCCGCTGATTCCTGCCGTTTTCAACAAGTTCGGAATACTCATCCATAGCGTCTTCATAGCGACGTTCCTGAATGGCGCAACGAGGCTTGGCGAGTCTGACTACGTAGCCAAACGGGTGATCTTCGAATTCTTCGATTAACCTATCGTAATAATCCCGAAGTTCTCTGAAGCCATTATCAAGGCTATTGTAACAGCCCAACAAATAGCTGATTGATGCAGCAGCTTGAGCGCTTCTTGGATCGTCTGCTATAACTCCGCAGAATGCACGGATTGCCTCGCGATATCTTCCTGCGTAGAATAGTCTTTTACCGTAACGGAAGCTTTCCAGGTTATCGATGTCGTTTTCGTTTTGACTTGGCGGCACCCAATTGAAATTGTTGGCGCCGGTGGAGAAAAAGCGACCGTTCGCATTAGCGTCTCCCCACCAGTTTGGGGTAATTTGGTGATTGCCCACTGCATCGTTGTCAAAGATTAAAAGTCCCCGAGGATTGTCATTGCCATCCTCATCCCAAATGTCATTCTCATCAAATGTAAAGGAGGGACTCCACCATCCAACCCAGAGTTCAGCGCCATTGTCTAATTCCTGATCGAGTTCAAGACCGTTGTTGAAGATATCATTTGCATCATCCGCAGGTGGATCAAGATCAGGCGTGCTAAACACAACAGCAGATCCTGTCACCCCACATCCCGTTATTGTTACATCTCGGACCATTGGATCAGCATCAAACAAAACCAGACCGGAGTTAAGCCATCTGTCTTCGTCGGGATTACCACAATTTCTTATGCTGGTGTTTGTTATCAGAACTTCTTCAAAGGCGCTGAACTGAACGTCAATGCCTCTTTCATCGTGGGCATCTCCGGGAGTTACCACATTACTAACAAGATTCCTAAATTCTACTGGATTTGGTTCTGGTTCTTCACCATGTATATTAACCTGTGTATCATGTATCCGAATTCCCAACTGTGTGCAGTTTGTGATGTAACAATTCTCTACATTGATGCGATTGGCTCCATTCGGGATACCGACGAAATTCAATCCGACTTCTGCTTCGCTGACGATCATATAGTTGAGATCGGTCTGCCAGCCTGCTGTCTGCCAGAATATAGACCCACGCCATATATCATTAAGGTCGTTGCCGACCAGACAAACTCGAGGATTTACTGGGTCCTGAAGTCCGTTAATATTAACACCCACCTGACCGTCTACAGTCAAAGGAGCGAAAACGTCAAGACGCACGTTTTCTTCATTGTAAATGAAAACGCCGCGTTCGAATGTGCAAGGATCATTTTGAGGAATCTCGTAATCCTGATAAGCCCGATAGTATTCTGTCAGGTTTTGATCAATCGGGACATCCTCTACGCCATCGATTACGCAGTAGGGGTCCCAACCTAAGTCCTCAGCCTCACCTTCCGCTGAATAATCAGTGCCCTCGGTAAGCTCATATCCGACAGTTCCGTTTGAGAAGAAACCTCCGTAGGGACCGATATTATTATTGGAACCGTCTCGATGAATATTAGCTCCGTGTATGTCCATCTCAAGGAATCTGTCGTGGGTCATACGGTTATGGGGGTCACTTGGAGGATTGCCGACGCCTCCCCAACCCCAATTGACATGAGGTGAATTCCAAGAGATATGGTAATCGTGTGCGCCTGCATTTACAAACAAAGGATCACCTTGCTGGGGATTTTGCTGCCCACAGCCAAACCAATTCTGGTTATTCTGCCAGAAACCGTTATGCAGGTAGTTAGGACCACCTCCTTGAACATAATTCACGCCACGACCATTATTGTTGAATCCGAAGAAATTATTACAGAGTTCATCTTCAAGGAGATTACCGAATGGGAAAGCTGGGTCATTTCCTAATTCTGCACCGGAAACGAGGTTATCGGTAAATGAATTGTTGTAGATTGCATCATCATCCAACCCATTTGCATCGTCAAGATACTCAATAACCAAACCATGCCTGGTTTGATTCTCACCGAATACTTCACCGTATTGAATGTTGTTGTAAATGGAAAGTCCACGCGGCATGTGATCCGGATCCTCAAACTCTGGTTCAAAGGGATTGAAATGGTGCTCTAAGTAAATTCCGCTATATGAACCTTCAAGTATGTTGTTGGTGATCACGGCATTATCAACATTAGTGTAAAGATGGAGATTAGCGCCTTCCATAAGGTCATTTGCATCAGCATCCCAATTCACAGCCGTGCCGTTATCGTGTATATAGTTACCTTGGATAAACCACTCAGTCATGCCATTGTGTCCTCTCCAAAGTCTAAGATGCAATCCCGTTAAACCGTTATCTTTGATTGTACAATTAGAGACTGTAGCAACCAGTTGTCCACAACCGGGAGATCGCGCATATATTAGTGCACCCTGACCATTCAGGTACACATTCGGATGTTGACCGGCGTCTTCAGGTATATTGGCTGCATTGTTAGCCATAATGCAGCCATCTATGAATATTGGGCTTGCTCCGGCATGAAAAATGCATAGACCACCATTATCATTATTAGTGAACTTACAATCGGTTATGTTAATGAAGCTAACAAATTGCCCGGGCAGTTCATTGAGTATAAAACCCCAGCCTCGCGCACCTTCATCAGTTCCATTTGAATTAAATTCACTTTGGTCAAGATCGATTTCCATGGTGGTGACAGATTCGAAAAGTTCACCTACAACCGGGCAATTGATCCTTACTCCGTCATCGCCATTTAGATTAATTCCACTTAAATCGCGAATTATCAATGTAAAACCAATGTTTTGCCCATCTTCAGCCATACAAAGATCATGGATAATTCCGCAATCGGTACAATTATCAATTTTAGAGGCTCTTATTTCAAGATGTGATGTAACATCTTCATCCACATTTTGCTGATAGTGAATGCCGTTATCGGCAATAGCCCCGAGACCCGCTCCTGTGATCTGCGTGTTGTTAAATAAGTTGATTGTTGAACTCACGCGAATGTCATCGGCTTCCGGTTCTCCATTGACGACATCATAGATATTTATGCCATTGGTTTCGCTATCTTCCAATAGACAATTCCAAAGTCTGAGTTGGGGTATGGTTCCAATGTTCTCGTGGTTAGTGAGAGAAATTAAACCACCATGACCAGCATTGTCTCCACCTCCGTTAATCATTGTGAAATTGAAGTTTCCAACGCCGGTTCCAAAGCCGCCATTTCCGCGTAGAACTATGGAATTCCAGCGAGAACCATTCCAGCCAGAGATACTGGCCATATTGGCAACTCCTTGATTTCCAACGTTGATTTGACCATCGACGATTAATTCTACATCGTTGGCAAATTCAATTTCTACTCCAGGATCGACGATGACATTCCAAACGGCTAATATTGTGAAAATATCATCTTGTTCTTGCCCCTGACCATTTACGCCGAAACAGAAATCAACTCCACCGTTAACGTTAGCAAGCGTAAAATTATTTAATGCTAAATACTCATGGAAACCGTCAACACCGTTTGTGTTATCGGGGAAAAAAACTTGCGCGCCTGCATTACTGGATACAATTACAACCAAGGCGCAAATTAGAAAAATTCTTAAGCTTTTCATTGTGAATTCCTTTTTATTGGATTTGTTTGCGTCCGGGGGTAGATTTTATTATCTTTGTGAGATGGGAAGAGGAGCCGCCCCCGGGTCAGCTCTTCAACCCTCGGTTCGGGCGCGCCGCCACTTTAATAGGTATGGATGGCGCGCCCGTCCACTTTTCTGAAGGTTTGCTTCAGAAAAAACATTTGAGTTTTACGCCTCTTTAATAAAGGCGTATACTCACAATAGAAGACTATTTTTACTGAGTTGCTTGCGGATCGTTGCTCAACGCAAGCTGTTGCCTTAAAGTTTTGAAGTTTTGCCAGTTCACCCTCCTTTTTAATTATTCTGGTATCAATCACGGAAGACCTGTAAGAATCCACCGGATCGAATGATTTATATAATTTTTTCATTTTATGATTCTGTTCTATTTTGTCATTATGTACTATTTTATGATTCTGGCCCACATTGTCATTTCCGCGAAGGCGGGAATGACAATGTGGGTAGTATTTCAACAGAATCATTTTATCAGCATAACCCGCGTATACTTCTTGTAATCCGACGCCTTGAAATGAACGAAGTACCCGCCCGAAACCCAGTTCTCAGCATTCACGAAAACCTCATAGCGTCCAGCATCCATCCTGTCACGGCTTGAACTCCATACGCTTCTGCCCTGGATATCATACACAGATATTTCAATGGAACTATTTGAAGCAAGATCGAATGCAAGTCTGAATACTGAATTAAACGGGTTTGGGAATGGGTCGTAAAGCCGGAATTCGTCCGGCGCTCGACTGGATTGATCGCCGCAATATTCACTACGGTCACGATAAAATACTCCCATATCGACGCGCGTGGAATCCGGATCGAGCGGACTTGCCGGGTCGCCTGCGTTAACGCAAGGGCTGTTCCAGTCAAGGTGAAAGTCGTTTTCATCCTGATTTACAAAGCGTGGATTGGCGTCTATGCAGCCCGGACCGGGTTCGATAACACCGTCGATCGGGTGCTCGACAGCTATGCCGTCATAAGATGAGTAAGCAAGTTCATAAGTTGGATATGTGGTCAAAAGCTTTACTGCAGGAACTTCGCGACCGGAAAAGATGCAGTTGCGAATGTCCACAGGTCCCGGTCCCATTTCCTCTTCATCATTCCAGATAGTTAATTTTATGTGGCTCCGATTGCGATAAAAAGTGCAGTTGTGAATATCCGCCCGAGGTGAATGCGAGGTTTCGACTCCGACCTGATTTCGGTAAAACAGACATCTTTCCAGCGTGAATGTAAGAGTGTGGGATACATTTAGTCCCGAGCCCATACCCGTAAAGATACAGTCCCTTATTACAGCTTCACACTCATTGCCGCGGTTCAGATAACCATACGTACAAATCCCGGATGGATGGTAATCATTGTATTCCCCCGGTCCTGAAAACACACAGTTCTCTACGTAAAAATCGGAGGCAGTGTACTTAATACTCCAGGATGTATTTTCAAGTGGATCGTTATCATTCCAGTTATTATCGAAATAGCAGTTCCTGCATTCAAGACGGGAACCGTTATAAGCTACAATATGCGAACTATTGTTTTCCGTAAAAAGGCTGTTTTCAACCAGGAGAACCGTGTTGTCCGCCTTGATTGCGTAACTGAAAAAGTGCTTTAAGTTAGAGTATGCAACTCGACAGGTGTCCGATCCCGGTCGAAGGTAGATTCCATAAGAATACCAGTCCTCAATGTCAATTGGATCTTCGTTTTCTTCAAAGCATAATTCAGATGCAAACGTTATGGAATCGTCCTCAGTTCCCAGCATTGTCAGTCTTCCAAACACGTTTATATCTACATAACTACGACAATTATACCTGCGCCAGTAGGGACCCTGCCGTACAAGAACGGTCGTTCCGGGTTCAATTGTCAGTTCAGCGTCAATTGGAACGGTTACGGGCTCGATAATTAAGTAGGGACCGCCATCCGCGCTAAGTTCGCCTTCCAGTTCCCCGCGTAAAAGAGTGTAAGGGCTTATCTGAACATCGACGCGCTGTGTGTCTATCTGATCGGATTCATCCGTAACCCTGACAAGAAAGCTGAAATCGTTCTGATCATCCGGTACTTCGCCTCTTACAACAATTGAATCCGCGACAAAGTCGCGTCCGTTAGCAACACGTAACCAGTCGGGATTGTCAAGCAGTTCTATGTCAAGATCATCACCGTCGTCGCAGGCAAGTACAACGTATCGATATTCACCGCCTCTGGTCGCGTAGTCGAAGGGGGCGGAATAGATGACTGGATTATGGTCTATTCGATGATCGAACCGGAAAACCCCTATATCGGATCGGCTCCCGTCGAGATCGCGGTCTTCACGCGGACTTCCGGCGTCAATACAGGGTGAATTTGCCATAAGGTTAAAATCAAATGGATGACCGCCACAGAAAAACGGATCTTCACAAATGTTGCTCTCATCGAGATCGTCGGGCGGCGTCACCCCATAGAAACAGTTGTATTCGGCAATAATATTATTATACCTTGTAGTAATCGGACGAGACATCGAAGAAGCGTACAAGAAAATGTTGTTTACGAGCCTAACCTCACACTCACAATCAATAGTTATGGATCCATCGGTCAGGTCAAACGTATTGTTTAAAACATCTATATTGTTGTTTAAATTATTATGACCGCCTGAAATATTTAACCTACTGCAAACCACAAGATTATCCCTGAACATAATGTTATCAGAATTTCTTATATATGATCCGGAATCCGCTTCTGATTTGATTATGTGGTTAGACTCGATATGACTCTCATATCCTACTATTCTATCAATATCCAACTTCGCCATATAGTTATTTCTTATCGTAAGCGGACCCCCGCTGCCATGTCCGACTTCCTCGTCTGCAAGTCCACTGTACCTGATAGATCTGTCGACGTAATTGTCTTCAGCTTCGTTGGAAAAGTTGGGTCTGATGCCTGAGAAATAAATTGATCCACAATGATTGCCTCGAATGATGCCGTTTGAAAAGGATCCAATACCAATACATCGTGCGATGATATTATCTTCGATTATATAATCCATACAACTGCTAAGAATAATCGAACGCCCAAACCTATCGGCGCTTATGTTACAACCACGGACTTCAACACGGCATTCATGAAAGTCCAACCTTTTGAAATCGGAGTCGATAATACTTACATCGCTTCGATATCCCATAATATAACTACTGGTATCCTGACACTCAGTAATTTCAACTAATGAATAGTCAGCCCAACACAATGTATTTATTAACCGGCAGCGGTTAATAGAGATTCTTATAAACCAATCACCCCAGAATACATCCGTATCTTCAAAAATACAATTGCTGGCGTTAAACCCCGCTACTCCATTAGATCGAATTCGTCTAAAGGAGGTTCTTGCCCCTTGCAAGGTAGAGTTCTCAATATTAATTATTCCTTGGATCAGGTTAAAACCATGGTTTGGGACATCCACCATTTTTATATAGGCAAGGTCGCAATCATTTTCATCATTTTCAAGATCAACTACAACGGCGAAAATCCATCCATCCCATTGAATCTGTGTAACTTCAATATGTATGGAGTCCTCTTCCGTGCCGATGGCGGTCAAATCACCATAGATAAAGAGTGTTGTACCCCTACATATTTGAACTGTAACACCGGGTTCAATAGTTAATTCCTCATCTTCAGGAACCCAGGTAGTATCAACCAGTATATATGGACTACCGTCAACCGTCCATTCACCGGATACAGCCCCTTCAACTTCAGTCTGCGCCATCGATATTGTTGGCAGCAAGACAATAAATAGTATTAATAAAAACAAGGATATTCCTCCCAAAAAAATACAAACGCTTCTCATTTAGAGAAGCGTATAGTTACAGAAGTGCTCCATTAGGTCATCCGATAAACATGCAAATAAAAACAATGGTAAATTAGACATTTTCTCATTGATAATGTATTTTTCATATAATCTGGTATTCTTGCCTTCATTAGGAATGCATGAGAGGCAGAAATCCCGGAATACGACATTTTAAGCAATCTTCTATCATGTCTTAGTAAATAAAACCTGAATAGTTTCGCTTCTTTATTGGAATCTCATTTTTTCTCATTGGGTAGCTGAAGGAGCAAATTTCCTCCTCCGCGATAGGTAGGTAGATTTGAAATGTTGTCCCTTGCCCGGGTTCGCTGTAAACCCAGATATATCCGCCGATCTGTTTGACAATAGTATAAACAGTGGAAAGCCCAAGCCCCGTACCTTTTTCAGACTCTTTCGTAGTGAAAAAGGGTTGAAAAACCTTTGCTTTCACTTCTTCTGTCATTCCGCATCCAGTGTCGGTGACTGTCAACAAAATGTATTTACCGGGATTAACCTCCGGTCTACCGACTGCATAGTCTCGGTTTAACCTTGTATTTTTGGTTTCAATGCTTAATGTACCACCCTGCGGCATTGCATCGCGAGCGTTAACTATCAGATTGATAATAACTTGTTCAATCTGTCCTTGATTCGCTTTAATTTTCCACAGGTTTGGTTCGGTAGTTGTCACCAGTTTAATGTGCTGTCTTAATATACACTGTAACATAAGATCCATTTCATTGATGATATTGTTTAAATCCATAACAGACAATTCAATTGGCTGTTTGCGACTGAAAGCCAGCAATCGTTTAGTAAGATTGGTAGCGCTTTCTGCAGCTTTCATAATTCCTTCAACATTACTTTGCAACGGATTGCCTGACTCAATACTCATTAACATCAGCTCGGTATTGCCAATGATTACAGTTAGAAGATTATTGAAATCGTGTGCTACACCACTCGTTAATTGACCGAGTGCTTCCATCTTTTGAGCTTGTTGTAATTGAGCTTGTAATTCATTCTGATCAGTTAGATCTGAGCACATCAATACAGCTCCGTTGACTTTACCATTTAAACTAAAATGAGGTTTACCGGATATGTTCATTTGCTTTTTCACTCCTGATATTAAGGTGTACTCGACTTCTTTAGCTTGGATAGTTTCTCCGTCTAACAGGTGATCAAGAATGCTTCTATTATCCTCTGTCACCACAACGCTGAGTAATTCTTTTAACTCACCATTAGCATTGTGATTACCATTCCCATTTGAGGCTTGCATCATCTGAAGTAATATAGGATTTGCATGAAGAACCGTGCCATCAGCACTAAGATAAGCAATTCCTACCGGGGATATGTTAGCTAAACCATTTTTGAATTTATCGGTACTTATTTGATTTTCCTGGATCACTTTTATTTAAATTTAAACGGGTTATTACCTGATTGTGTTCACTGAAAAAATCAGGATTCTGACTAAACAAGCCCCCCTACTGTCATTCCCATCTTCTCTGGAATGATAGAAGAGGAAAATATCAGAAGAGGGAAAATATAAAATATTAGGGTTTTCGATAAACCCTAATTACTACCGGTGATACTTTTCGTATTGGCGTTGAAGAACGGAGCGAAAACAAGATTGATGGCTTCGTAGGATTTAGCTTCTTCTTTACTTTCTGTGATTACCGGCTGTTCACTCCGTTCAATCACAACGAGTGGCGTTGGTTTGATTTCTAAGCGGTAAAAGATGTTTAACTGCATTGTAGTGAGTCTGGTTGTCATTGAAAAAGTTTTCATACCTTTTTCGACGCGAATTGCCTGTAACTCAAATAGATGTTCATTAATTACACTCCACGACATTGCGGTCTGTTTTTCAATAGAATTATATAAACACCCAGCAAGAGATGCAATTTTTCTAATTCCATCAATGCCCATAAAATCACCCCATTGTCCACAATCAGAAGTTGCCCAGGAAAGCAGTTTTTCCGTGGATGCTTTGTATATCGGGCACTCATCTTTCTTGATTATTCCGGCAGTTGAAACTCCATTATCTTGGTCGCAAGCAGAAATCTGTATTGAATGGAGTAATTCCCGAATGGTTGAAGCATTAAAACACACGCCTTTGGGGAAGTAAAAACGCCGCTGTATATTGCTCAAACTGGAATCAGGTCTTGTATCACAATCCAACAAAGCAGCTAATAAGCTTGGTAATAAATTAGACATTGCATGTCCATTAGGATCTTCTGATCCGAATAACAATTCAGCAGAAATACCCCATCTTTTTAACATCTGAGTTATCAGATAGACAGTACCATACGAGCGAGTACCCGCGATGCTGTCGCGTTGATTCTCCAATGCCGATTCAAGGAGGAAGTAATTGACTGAATTGCTGAACTCGATCAGCTTCTCCAAGCCTCCATTCCTGATTGAGCCAAGATTATAGTTGATTCGTTCAGAACTACCAATTTCCGAATCGTCCTTAGTCTCACCTGTTAGATAGGCATAAGTGTCAGCTTGCCCATCCTGCCCGTGTTTAGAGATTAGTTTTATCTGCATTATTAATCCAATTTGTATGCAGATTCTGGTAACAATCCTCTAACAGTAGAGTATGTAGAATCTGCGTTTCTATTTCAAAGGCTGAGTAAGATACTCAACCATATAATTACTGTGAATACCGATAGCTTACTATCAGTCATCCTCATCTAACAGTTGACAGGATGTTAATGGTCGTTACGATGTCCATTATTCGATATCTCTTCGGTATTTTCTAACAGAGATATGTTCGACAAGTCTTTATCCATTGGACCCGGTACCCATTTGACATCATCCCAGGTGAATGGTGAGAGAATCCCTGGTTTGCTATTGAAGTTTATGACCAGAATGAAGGTCTCGCTGTCCGCCCAGTAACCGTATTTTCCCTCGTCGATCTCGTGCAGTGGTGCATCCGAATCGTCATTGTCTATCCTGCACAGAATAATATCTTCTCCACCATCATCCAGCAACCACCCACTTCTTGAGTCAGAAGGTAGTGCAATGACCAATACCAGTACGAATAGAATTGCTAATCCGCTATTTACTGGTTTCATAATTGAATTCCTCTCTATTTAGATGTTTCGGCAATCTTATATGAATCTATTAGCGTGTCAGGTGGGTGAGGTCCACCCTACATCACCTTAATCGCTTCATTATGTTCCTAACAGCGGTGGGTCCTGCCAGCCTTTATCCATAGGACCCGGTACCCATTTGACATCGTCCCAGGTGAATGGTGATAATACCCCTGGTCCGCTTTCGAAGTTTATGACCAGAATGAAGGTTTCGGAGCTAGCCCAGTAGCCGTATTTTCCCTGGTCGGTCTCGTGCAGTGGTGCATCCGGATCGGCTGTGTCTATCCTGCACAGAATAATATCTTCTCCACCATCATCCAGCAACCACCCACTTCTTGCATCCGATGGTAGTGCAAGGACCAATGACAGTATGAACAGGATTGCTAATCCGCTTTTTATTGATTTCATAATCGAATTCCTCTTTAGTTTTAGTTTGATTGTTTCTGCCTTTTATACGGCAAATTCCATACCATAAAAACAATCAAAGATAACTATATGATAAATATACTTTTAAAAAACAAAAAAGGAAAGTCATTAAAACTTCCCTTTCAATTAGATTATAAATTTGCCGGATTCGACATAACTTTCTATAAGATCATAATATTATTACTTTTAGGATTTGTCGTTTTCGAACAGACAAAATGTATTTTTTAATTACTGTCTGAGCAAAAACCCCTGCTTTGTCATTCCAGCGAAGGCTGGAATCCAGGAGAAACAATAGGTTAACTGGATTCCAGCTTTCGCTGGAATGACAAAGCAGGTGTTTTCTCGCACACACCAAGTATGTATTTTGAAATTTCTTGATTTGCTGAATAGTATTAAGTTTCGAGTAGGGAAATACGGGGACAGTATACCTATTTTATAAATACTTTATGAAATAACGACAGTCCGTAGAAAAATAGGTATACTGTCCCCGTATTTTCGATTATCACTTTGCATCTTCAGGCTTTAGATTATATCTTTTAATCCTTCGGATTAAACCCGATAAGCTGATCCGAAGCCTCCGGGAAGTTTCTGAACGATTCCAATCACATTGCCTTAAAACTTTCAAAATGATCTTTCGTTCAGTATCCTCAATGATAACAGGAAGGCTTTTTTGCTTAAGCAGAGTATCAGTATCTATCGCCAATATTTCCTCCGGTAGATGATCTAAATCAATCCAATCATCTTCCTGAACGAAGAGAAAAACTCGTCTCATAACATTCTCGAACTGTCGGACGTTACCGGGCCAATGGTATCGCTGAAGCGCAGTCTCGGCATCTTCCCGAATTCCCTTAATGCGCCGGTTATATTCTTTACTAAGATCATTGACAAAATGCTTAACCAATAATGGAATGTCTTCAAGACGTTCTCGAAGTGGCGGGAGTTTGATTTGGACGACATTGAGGCGATAGAAGAGATCTTCTCTAAATTTACCGGACTCAACATTTTTAGGCAATGTATCTTTGGCTGCCGCAAGTATCCTTACATCTGTTTTACGAACCCTGGTATCACCCACAGGATAGTACTCGCTTTCTTGAAGTACTCTAAGCAGCTTGCCTTGCATAGCCTGACTCATTTCGTCCACTTCATCCAGGAATATGGTTCCTCCATCAGCCTGCTTGAAAAAGCCGTCATGATCAGATCTTGCGCCTGTAAAAGATCCTTTTATGTGTCCGAATAAAAGGCTTTCTATTAGGGTGTCCTGGAATGCTGCACAGTTAAGAGAGAAAAACGAGCGCGAAGATCGACCACTTTGCCTGTGAATAATTCGGGCAATCAGTTCCTTTCCCGTGCCACTCTCACCCAAAATAAGTACAGGCATCTCCTGCTCTCTTAAGAGTGATAAAAGAGAAAAAACCTCTCTAATAGCTTTTGAAGAACCTTTAAATTCATCATAGCCATCAAATAGATCGATGTTCCGCCGTAAAGTCTTGACATCCTCTCTTAGAACCTCTACAAAACGACTGTGTGTTAGAACCGTCCCGGTTAGGTTAGTCAGCAGTCTTAAATAGCTTTTATCAGCATCAGTGAATCCACGGAATGATCCTCTGTTATCGAGGTACAGCACGCCTTCGGTCTCCCCTTTGCTTATAATGGGAAGGCAGGCTACAGCGCGTATGCGGCTAAGTTGAATACTTTCAAGGGACTGCATATTCTCATCGCCTAAAGCATTATCGCTGAAGATCGGTTCGTTACTCTTGAATACTTGTTCAGCTATAGTGCGTGAGATAGTTTTGGCTTCTCGCAGACCAACTTGTATGGAAGCTCTGCGGGATAGACCAGGTGTTTTTTCGCGCCGGAATATAATTAATCCACGCTCAGCGCCTACTCCATCCAATGCCATTTTCAACAACTTGTGAGTAAGCTTGTCGGGATCATCCATTGTGTTGAGCATATCGATCACTTCAGCCAGTTCATGCAATGGTGGAAACCTTTCAGTAGTCACAATATTGTCTCCTTTTATTGAGGATTCCAATGATACCTTATCTGGAGTTTGATATGGTAAACCAAGACCCTTATAGATTATTGCAGCTTGATTCAGTATTTGCTGTGCCTCATTATGGCGTTTCCATTCTTTACATGCATTACCGTAAACCTCCAAAGAATGACCAATCTTCAGGTTTGCTTCCGTTTTCTTAAAGCAATTTATTGCCCTCTTACAATAACTATTGGCGAAATCGATTTTTCCTGTTTCGACTGCAAGATGCAACAATTGGAGATAATACTCACCCTTGTCAATTTCCTGTTTAATTTGATAGGATAACGCTTCCAACTCTTCGAAGTTGATTTCATCAGTATTATTAGGTGTTACGGATGCTTGATGCCTTATTCGCATAATTTCAAGTAAAGATAAGGGAATTTCGAAATCGGTTCTGCTAACGCTGTCAAAACTTAAATTAAGCATACTTATTGCATTTATATAATCCTTTTTTTCAAGATAGTGTTCTGTCAATAAAAATGAAGCCAGACAATCACTTAAGGGATGATTTGCCTTGATTATCAGCTCATTGGTTCGTTTAATTAGCTTATCAGATTGTTTTTTCATCATATCCCGAAACCTTATTGCCCATGCTTGGATAACCGCTTGCAAATATTCTAATTTTAATCGGTGTACAATTCTCATAGATTGTCGTATGCGATGCATCCCTTGCCAATAACAGCCACGGAAATAATCAACACGGATAAGATCAAGTAGTATCCGACAAAAGTGAATTGGTATTGCATGAACTTTTATATTTTGTTCTATCTCTTCATATATATTTAACCCTCTTTCTATTTGTCCACCGGATATCATTGCCATCGCTCTTAAATAAGGATTATACCAGTCAACCCATTTATTAACAGATAATGTCTTTTCTCTATCAATAAAGTCAATAAGGTTTATCGATTCTATCCAATTACCTTGTTTAATCATTAGTTCTATTTGAGCTTGATACGCCTTGATAATCGCGGGAGACTCCCAGGGTGATATAGACTTTTCAATTACCTGGGTATAACAATCATAAGCATTTTCATAATAATTATGTAAGATAAATAACTTGCCGCAATTTATCCAATGTACACGCTTCTTTTCAATTGATGTGATATTGTTTACTAACTTATAGTACTCTCTAACATACTCCAGGCTCTCCTGAAAGTTACCGTTTTGATAAAGCACATAAGCCAGAGGACTAACTACCTGACACACTGCTTCAGGCTCATCTGTTTTTAATGAGTTAAACGCTCTTATAAGATAATTCTGCGCTCCATCGAAATCCTGGATCAAAGCCAGGCATTTTCCAAGTTCCAGATAAAGAGTGCCAATCTGCCCATATTTCTTTAATGAACTATCAGACAACAGAATCTGATATATTTTAGCGCCGTCACCGTAACGTTTAGCATTGAGATATACTTTCCCTAACAACTCATAACAACGATACCTGTAAATAGCGTTAAGTGGTGACTCCTCTATAGCAAGGGCAGCTTTAAGAACGTCGGGATCTAAATGAACAACCATTGGATCTTTAAAGAGGTCTAAGATTTTCTCAACTATTCTTAAAAACGGAGCAGATTCATTTGCAATGTGATAATGATGTGCGATGGATATGAGAGCCTCTATATTGTTATCCGATGATCTATTTTCTTCAAGCCAACGTCCAACTCTAAGGTGAAGTTGTGAACGCTGTGATGGTGATATATTCTTGTATGCTAATTCACGAAGAACCGGAAGTCGAAATCCGATTTGTCCCCCGATAACATCAATTAAACCAATATCCGTCAATTCATTGATTATGTCAGACCAGGTATTCGGTTCGATTCCCACTGCCGCAATAATCTCTTCAATATCTGATTTCTGATTCGTTGTGTCCTGTGTTAACGCCTGCTGATTCGTTGTGTCAGGTGTTAACACCTGACACAACAGTGTTGCTAACCATTCGATGACCCATCTTGATGAAGTTGATAATTTATTCAGATCTACCTTTAATAATTCTCCGACATCTTGAGTGCTACTCACGACGTCAGGATCAAGTATGTGCCAGTTGCCTCCTTTATAAATAATATGTTTTTTATCAATTAGCTGCCTTAAGATATGCAGCAACCATCCGGGTTCTCCACCTGCATAAGAGAATAGGTGTTTACTTAATACTTGATAATTATGCGGTCGCCTTAATAATTCACCAATTAATATTTCAACCTCATCCTCGCCCAAAGGTGTTAAATGGCGACGTATTAAATGATCGGAATAAGAAAGAGAACTAAGTTCTTTGATATCATTTTTCGATTCTAATAACCATAGTATTGGAATGTAAGGGTGGTGTAATAGGTTTTCTTTGAATGCTCGAATTAGATTCGTTCCACCGCTATCAAATTTATGCCAGCACAACACTAATGGTTTTAAAGTCGGAGTAATCAAGCTTGCTTGATCTGAACCCGGAATCAAGCAAGCTTGATCACTCAGGGTTAGATTATCTTCAAACTTATATGATATCCTTCTCAATATATCATCAAGACTATCAGTTGGTGACGCGGGTGGAAATTTCTCTTCTTCAAAATTAAAATAGCGGAAAAAGGGAGCCAAATCGTTACCTTCTAAGCGAATAACATCAATCCCTTTTAACTGCTGATTTAACGCAAACTCATCAATTAAACGGCTTTTACCAATTTCCGTATCTCCATAAATTAGAAATGCCCACTGTTCTCGACTTTCTACCTCATGCATTATGCTGCCCAGATGCCTCATCTCACCCACACGTCCAACAAAGGGAGTAGTTAGCAGCCTGACCTGACTCGATGTTCTATGGGAAGTAAACCTTGATAGTTCCGCTATAATTTCAGATGTGTTTCGGGGTCGGAAGGCTGGGTTTGGATTAAGACATCGGGTCAATATTGCTGCTAATGCAGAGGGTACGCCAGCATTATCCCACGTAATCTGATCAGGTAACCAATGTTGTTTTTGCTGTAAAAGCGACATGTCTGATTCAATCGAGTAAGGATGGCTCTCAGTAAGAAGCGTAAAACCGATCATACCAACGGAGAAGAGATCAGCTCGCATATCAACATTACCGTCCTGAAACATCTCAGGAGCAGAATAAATGTAAGTGCCGCGACGCTCAAAATATTCTTCAGTCAACCTCAGATCAGCCAATCCGAAATCACCGATTTTTATAATCGGAGTATCCGATTTCTTGTCTGATAATAATGTGTCAATATCAATAAATATGTTATTGGGCTTTAAGTCGTAGTGGGCAATCTGATGGTTATGAACAAAGGATAGTGTATCAACGAGATCGTAAAGTATACGTATTATTAAATCTGACGATAACTCTTCATTAATGGTATCTAAAGTTGGCCAATCAATGTATTCCATCGTGAAATATTCACCTGCAGCATCACAACGTCCATACTCATAGCAATAAACTATCCCGGAATGTTTAAGCAAATGTAAGAGCTGAAACTCCTTAACAAAACGCTTTGATATCTCCAGGTTAAGATAATCTTCTCTTACCAACTTCAAAGCTTTCCGTGTATCGTCAGCTTGTTGATCGGAAACAAGGTAGACTTCACCGATACCACCTTGACCAAGTACTTCTTTAACAAGATACCTGTTTGAGACGACTTGTCCTGGTTTTAACCTCAAGTGGTGTTTTGGATTACTACTTCCGGTTTTTTGGGATTTCCCCATTTAGGATATGAATCTCCGACTTTAAAAACAATGGTTCCGTCAGGTGTTAACACCCGACGCAATTTTATAGCTGTCTTAGGTCTTAACGTGTTGTACGCTTTCAATCGCCTTTAAGCGCGTTGATGATATTGGCAGGTATTCCCAACCCGTCATTGAGAGGAACGAAGAGAAGAAGCAATCTTTCCCTGATAATCTAATGAGATTGCTTCACTTTGTTCGCAATGACGGTTGATACTTATGAGATTGCTTTAAGGTTTCTTGTAATAAAATATATAACATACTTATTCAAAAACAAAAGAATAGGCTTCAAAGATGCTCTTGTTAGTAAAGTAATCGAATGATCTCAAGGAGTAACCTGATGCGTGGGTGTCACAGCGTCCCCGCCTTCATAAAGAGCAGTAGGACATGAAAATAGTATTCATTTAAGGAGATTAAACTTTAGATGCGAATAGGAGAAAAGAGATGACGGATGCCTTCCGGTGACATCAGCATTCGAGGTTTTGATGCTGTTGACTCGCCACAGTCGACAGTAATCCTTGTCATTCCGAACACAGATCCGGAATCCAGGAATGGAACAATGAGACAATGAAACAATGAATCTTGGTTACGTAGACCGGGATATTATCCTTTTGAACTAACTGTTAGCCAGCAGGCATTTATTTCGTGCATATAGCAAATCCTTCCTGAATTTGGATTATTAGGTCTTGTTGGCGCTTTTATAAATTACGTTCCTTCTTGATTTGTTTTAAGAGTATTGGTATATTAGGTATTAAGTGTCTACTGGGATTTATCTATTTTCTCAAGAACATTGCATAAAGAAAGTTGCACAGTAAATGAAGAGAAATCGTCGAGTGGATCGAATCAGACTCCCCTTTACAAACACCAAAACAATTGGATATTTATTCAATGAATAACAAAGAAGCCACTGCCCGAATTAAGATTAACCGATTGCTTGAGTCAGCAGGTTGGCGTTTTTTCGCGGAAGGGAACAAACCCGCTAATATCCAGCTTGAAAGAGGCGTAACGCTGAATAGCGACGATGTCGAAGCTCTTGGGACGGATTTTGAGAAGGCAACAAAAGGATTTATTGATTTTTTACTACTTGATGAACGTAAATTTCCGCTCATTGTCCTCGAAGCCAAATCGGAAGATAAGGAACCGTTGGTTGGGAAAAAGCAAGCTCGGAAATATGCACGCTCCCAAAACTGCCGATTTGTAATACTCTCTAATGGTAATCTCCACTACTTCTGGGATCTTGAACGCGGCAATCCTTACATAATTACTACCTTTCCCTCACCCGATTCGGTAATTGGTTATCAAAAAGTCACTCCCAATCCAAAACGATTAATAGACGATATAATCGCTGAAGATTATATCGTTTTAACTCAACGACCAAATTACGCTTCTGAAGCAGCATGGAAAATTGAAGCAGAGCGCCCTGGATTTATTCAAACCAATAAACTCCGATTTCTTCGTCAATACCAATTGCAGGCGATCCATGCTCTGCAAAGAGCAGTGAAGGCTGGAGAAGACCGCTTTCTATTCGAAATGGCGACAGGGACAGGTAAGACACTTACTGCTGCTGCGGTAATTAAACTATTTTTGCGTTCAGGCAATGCGCGGCGCGTCTTATTCCTCGTAGATCGTCTTGAACTGAAGAACCAAGCCTTAAAGGCTTTTAAGGATTATTTATCAGCCGATTATCAAACAGTTATATATAAAGAAAACCGTGACGATTGGTCGCGTGCAGAAATTGTTGTCACTACCGTTCAGTCATTACTATTCAATAATAAATACCAATCGCTCTTTTCACCAACTGATTTTGATCTGGTCATATCCGATGAAGCGCACCGTTCTATCGGTGGAAATGCCAGATCTGTCTTTGAGTATTTCATCGGATATAAGCTCGGACTCACTGCGACTCCACGAGACTATCTCAGGAAATTCGATAAAGAAATATCCAACCCCAATGATCCGCGAGAATATGAGCGTCGCCTGCTTTTAGATACTTATCGCACATTCGGATGCGAAAGCGGGGAACCTACTTTTCGCTACAGTCTGATGGATGGCGTCAAGGACGGATTTCTCATCAATCCTACGGTTATTGACGCCCGAACTGATATAACGACAGCTCTCCTTTCCGAAAAAGGTTTCATTGTATCGTTTACTGATAGTGGAGAGAATGAGGAGGAAGTTTTTAAGCAAAAGGAGTTTGAGAAGCGCTTCATTTCTGAAGCTACCAACCAAACATTCTGTAAAACTTTCCTTGAAAATGCTCTTCGTGATCCCATTAGCGGTGAGATTGGGAAATCTATAATATTTGCTGTCAGACAAAACCATGCGCGTAAATTAGCACAGATTCTCAATCAATTCGCTGATAAGATGTTTCCGGGAAAATACAACTCGGATTTTGCGGTTCAGGTTACGTCTCAAATTTCTGATGCCCAGAGTTTTACACGGAATTTTGCCAATAATAACTTACTTGGATCATCAAATTTTATTGAGACATACAGGACATGCAAAGCCCGCGTATGCGTAACCGTAGGAATGATGACAACGGGTTATGATTGCACGGATATTCTTAACATTGGTCTTTTTCGCCCCATCTTTTCACCGACTGACTTTATCCAGATCAAAGGGCGCGGAACCCGTAAGCATAACTTTCTTCAAGAGCTGTTCGGCGAAGATAACAAAGATGGAGTTCTTAACCCGGAAAAGACAACCTTCAAACTATTGGATTTCTTCGCCAGTTGCGAATATTTTGAAGAGAAATTCAACTACGACCAGGTTATAAAACTCCCCAAACCCGGTGAAAAAGACGATGGAGGTGGAGGTGCTTTTCCTCCGGTAATCGACGGAGTCTATGAGCATACGGGACCCGATATTCTCGCTACTATTAAGGAAGAGACCATCGGCATCGAAGGGATGAAAATCGACCGGATGTTCTTCGAGAAGTTTGAGGACAAGGTTAAAGGAGATGAGGTTATCGCTGCCGCCGTTGAAGCCGGGCAATGGGAGAAAGTTATTGACTATGTAAATCGCGAAGTTTTCAACAAGCCGGAAGAGTTTTACAGTCTCGCTAAACTTCGCAAAGCAACCACCGTTGATCGGCGTCTGACCTTGCGGGAGATTCTCGAAAAGATATTCGGACTGATACCACGCTTCAAGTCCAAGGACGAGCTGCTCGAAGAGGAATTCGCAAAGTTCGTCGCTGATCATAAGCCTGAAGAAGCCGGGGTGATACCCGCTATAAAGAACTACTTCAAAGCCTATACTACCAGCGACCGGGTGCGTCATATCATCGAGAGCAAGGAGTTTACAGACCTTGCCACCAATCCTGAATTTTCGACGCGAGATTTCAAAGCCGTTCCGGAGAAATACCGGACTATAATCCCTGAATACATAAAAGATTATGTATCTTTAAACCGATTTGCAGCATGAAGAAGTCAAGTCATTATGTGTCATGACACATAATGACTTTTATGTTTCGGCGAAACTTATGTTGCGTTGCGGCTGGAAGCCCTTGGTGTAAAGACTCCACCGACCACAACGCGCCACATAAGTTTTTACAGATTTTCAAGAAGCGCGAGCACATCATCCGTTGGAACGTAAAGTGAAACAGGTGTCTCCGGCGCTGCACACATTTCGATGGCACGGCGCTT